>CAYRUW010000168.1:0-4257 GCA_964427465.1 uncultured Diaminobutyricimonas sp. | reverse complement strand
TGGTGGTCTCTTACACCACCGTTTCACCCTTACCGGCCGCGCGTGCGAACACGCGACGGCAGGCGGTTTGCTTTCTGTTGCACTTTCTCGCGGATTGCTCCGGGTGGGTGTTACCCACCGCCCTGCTCTGTGGAGCCCGGACGTTCCTCGGCATCCTCGCGGATGACGCGACCGTCTGCCGGCCCGTTTGCGGCCACAATGATACCTCGTCGCGCCCGGCGGCTTTCAGCCGCGTTCGAAGCTCGACCGGGAATCCATCGCCTCGTTCGCGAGCCGGTCGGCGCGCGAGTTCTGCAGCCGTGGCACCCACTCGAATCGCACCGGGGTCCCGGTGAGGGCTTGCCTTGCGGCAGCCGCGAGTTCGGCCATGTCCGGGTGCTTGATCTTCCAGCGTCCGCTCATCTGCTCGACCACGAGCTTCGAATCCATCCGTACGGTGAGTTCGGCATCCGGGTCGATCGCAAGCGCTTTGCGCACACCCGCGATCATTCCCCGGTACTCGGCCACATTGTTGGACGCGACGCCCACATACACGCCGACTTCAGCGAGCAACTCGCCCGTCGCGGCGTCGAACACGACCGCTCCGCCACCGGCCTGGCCGGGATTCCCCCGCGAGCCACCGTCCGCTTCGACCAGCAGTACCCTCGCCATGCCCTAGAGGCCCGACTCGCTCGTGCGGATCAATACGGCGTTCGAATCCGGGCACAACAGCACGTCGTCCGGTTCGGCAGCTCGGATCGTCGCCATGTCCGACTCGGTGAGCGCCACACCGCTCGCGCTCGACACGCCGCCCCGCAAGTGCGAGGCGCCGACGCCATAGCGTTCGCGCTGACGTTCGTAAAGCGCGAGCAGATCTTTCGGAGTCTTGCCGGCCACGGTCATCCGGTTCGCGTGCACATGCTCGCGCTCGTTCTCGATGGAGTCGAGAGCCGCGTCTCGCTCGTCGCTCGCGGTTCTCAGCCGGTCGCCCAGTTCGGCGAGTTCCCGCTCGGCTTCGGCAAGCGCAGACTCCTCCTGCTCGACACGCTCCATGACGGCAAGCTGGATGTCCTCGAGGTCGCTCTGGCGCTTGCGCAACGACGCGAGCTCCTGTTCGAGCGCTTGCACATCTTTCACGGATGCGGTGGCCTCCAACCGCGCCGAGTCCCGCTGTATGCGACCCTCGACGACGGCCACGTCGGATTCGACGCGGCCGAGCTCGGCCTTGGCGTCTTCCCACGTGCCGCGCCGCTGGGCGATCGACTGCCGCAGCGACTCCTGTTCCTGCTCGAGTTCGGCCACCCGGGTCGCCTCGGGCAAGTTGTTCGCCCGGTGCGTCAGTTGCTGCAACCGGGTGTCGAATTGCTGCAACTCCAGCAGCAGCGCCTGATCGTCTGGACTGGCCTTCAGCGCCACGCGAACCTCTCCCGCCAAGTGTCGGTCATTGCTGCATCACCACGAAATCCCAGGGGTCGGTGCGCAGTTCGCTCACCGACACTCGCGCATCCGGCAGCGCCTCGCGCAATTGTTCGGCCGCAGTACCCAGCCAGAGCCACTCGCTCGCCCAGTGCGACACGTCGATGAGCGCGGGCCCGCCCGCGACAAGCGCGTTCTCGCGAGCCTCAGACGCCGGATGGTGCCTCAGATCGGAGGTGATGTAGACATCCGCGGTCACGACTTGTTCCATGCTCAGCAGCGAATCGCCCGCTCCCCCGCAAAGTGCAACCCGGCGCACCGGCGTGTCGTAGTCGCCGCTCACCCGCACGCCCGTCGCGGTGTGCGGCAGCAGTTCGCCGAGCACTCGCGCAAGCCGGCCGAGCGTTGTCGGCTCGGGCAGGTCGCCGACCCGGCCGAGGCCTTGCGCCGGGTCGTCCCCGACCAGAATCGGGCGCACTCGACGCAATCCGAGTCGCGCCGCGAACACCCCGGAGGTGCCCCGCTCGACGACATCGGCGTTGGTATGCGCGGCGATGAGCGCACAACCGCCGCGAATGAGCTTCGCGATCGCCTTGCCCTTGAAACCGTCTTCGGCCACCGTTGTCACGCCGCGCAGCAGCAGCGGATGATGCACGAGCAGCAGCTGGGCGTCGTCGGCGATGGCCTCGTCCACCGTGCCGACCACGGCATCCACTGCAAGACGGATGTGCTCCACCGTCGCGCCGGGATCGCCCACGAGCAGCCCCGGCGCATCCCAAGGCTCGGTACCCGCGGCCGGCCACAACCTCTCCACGGCGGCCTGGACTTCGGCGACGGTATGCGGCACGCGCACAGTCTAAGACGAGTCCCGAGCGCGGGCGCCATCCGGCTCCAGGCTCCGCTCTTGCTTGCGCACACTCGGCACACCGGCTACGAACGGAACGAGCAGCCCGAGCCCGAGCGCGACGAGCACGCCGATATCGCTCGAGGCGAGTGCGCCGGTCAGCGGGATGCCGGCAAGCTCGAGCAAATACCCTTGCCAGGCCAGCCACGCGGCGTCGCCGACGATCAGTCCGAAGCCGATCGCGCTCACCGCCACGAGCGCAATGAGGTTGCCCCAGCGCACATCCGGGTACACGCCGCCGCGCCGCAGCAACGACGGGGCGTGGAACTCGCGTTTGCGCAACATCATGTCCGCCGCGAAGATACCGGTCCACGCGGCGACGGGGACCGCGATCGTCGTGACCAGGTCTCGCGTGAGCGCGGCCACATCCGGAACCACGAAGGCCATCGCGACGGCGAGCCCGCCGACCACAAGGCCCGCGATCGGGATGAGGTTGTGCCTGCCGACCCGCAATCCGAGCGCTTGCAGCGAGAACGCAGAGGAATAGATCGAGATCGCCGCGCCGGCCAGCAACGGCAGCGCCGCAGCGATGAGCAGCGGTATCGGGTACCAGCGCGGCAGCATCGGGTCGAGAGTGGCGATTGGCGCGGTGATCAGGCCGCTCGCGACTTGCGGGTCGGACGCGGCAAGCAGCGCACCCCAGACGACGAGCACGAGCACAGGCAGGGCCGCGCCGGCACTCGCCCAGAACATCGACGCCCCGCCAGAGGATGCGGTGCGCTGGTACCGGGCGAGGTCGGAGCCGCTCTGCGCCCAGAGCAGGCCGACCACGCTGAACACGAGCACCGCACCGCCGGCGACGAGGATCCATGGGCCGTCGGCCACCGTGAGCGCCGCTTGCAGGTCCACCCGGTCGATGGTCAGCGCGATAAGCCCGACGACGAGAACTCCCGCGACGATGCTGAGCACGAGCTGCAGCTTCGCGATCAGGCCGTAGCCGAAGAAGGCGACGACGAGGGCTATCAGGAATCCGGTTGCGACGGCCATTACACGCACCTGGCTGGCGGAAAGGCCACCCGAGAGCAGGGCGCCTTGCAGGACCGTCTCGGCGGTCACGGCCGCGAGCCAGACGAACGCGGCGCCCCAGAACACGCGCGTTGCGAAGGCGATCAGAGCGGGCAGGGCGTTGCCGGCCGTGCCGAACACGGCGCGAGAGATGACCATGGTCGGCATGCCGCTGCGCTTACCCGCGAGCGCGCTGACACCCAGCGGGATGAACGAGAGCACGGCACCCGCGAGCGCCGCCAGCACGGTTTGCCTGAGGCTCATCCCGAGCGAGAGCAGCACAGCGCCCAACGCCACGCTGAGCGCCGTTCCGTTCGCTCCGAACCAGAGCCAGAACAGGCGAGCGGCGCGGCCGGTGCGCAATTGCTCCGGAGTCGGTTCGAGTCCGGCCTCCTCGACCTCGAAGGCGCGGACGCCGTCGCTGGCCGCGGGCATACCCAGCATCGGTTCGCCGGAACGGTGCGCACCCGAATCTCCGTGGGCCGCAACGGCAGGCGTCGCCGACGCCGGACTGGTGGCCGCGGACCTCGACGGGTCGATCAACCGGTCGAAGTCGATCGCGCCCGTTCCCGCCCGTCCCTCGGATTGCTGCCCGGTGCCATCGGCCGGCGAAGCGGGTTCCACGAACAGCGACGGGATTCCGGGCGAGTCGCCGTTCGGCGGCGGCACTGAGGGCCCCGGCACTGGGAACTCGCCGAAGTCCGCAGTGTGGATCGTTTCGAGGTCGACTCGGGTCCCCGGTTGCGGAGCCGGCTTGCTGGCCAGCAGCGCCCGGTCGAGATCCGATATGGGCTCAGACGGCGGGACGAGCGGCGGCATGCTCGGCTCGGCGCGGTTCTGAGCTGGTTCGATCAGCGGCGGAGGAGCGTTCTCGGCGGCCGGGGGTGGCGGAGGCGCATCCGCAGGTTCGGCGACCGAAGGCGGGTTTCCGAACGCGGGCGGCTCCGTCGGCA
>CAYRUW010000167.1:0-4323 GCA_964427465.1 uncultured Diaminobutyricimonas sp. | reverse complement strand
GCACATTCGTCGGGATGCCGCCCATCGCGTAGTGCGCCGTCGGCATGACCGGCACCGGCTCGACGACGGGGTCGACGCCGAGGTAGGTCCGGGCGAACTCGGTGATGTCGGGGAGCTTCGGCTCGAGCACCTCGGCGCCGAGGTGCGTGCAGTCGAGCAGCACGTAGTCCTTGTGCGGCCCGGCCCCCCGACCCTCGGCGACCTCCTGCACCATGCAGCGCGACACGATGTCGCGCGGGGCGAGGTCCTTGATCGTCGGTGCGTAGCGCTCCATGAACCGCTCGCCGTTCGCGTTGCGCAGGATCGCGCCTTCGCCTCGTGCGCCTTCGGTCAGCAGAATGCCAAGCCCGGCAAGACCGGTCGGGTGGAACTGGAAGAACTCCATGTCTTCCAGCGGCAGGCCTGCTCGCCACACGATTCCCACTCCGTCGCCGGTGAGGGTGTGGGCGTTCGAGGTGGTCTTGTAGATCTTGCCGAAGCCGCCGGTGGCGAAGACGATGGACTTCGCCTGGAACACGTGCAGCTCGCCAGTCGCTAGCTCGTATGCGACGACTCCGCTCGCCCGGCGCTGCTTGCCCTTTCCGGCCTCGGTCATCACGAGGTCGAGCACGTAGAACTCGTTGAAGAACTCGATGCCGTGCTTGACGCAGTTCTGGTAGAGCGTCTGCAGGATCATGTGGCCGGTCCGGTCGGCCGCGTAGCATGCGCGACGTACGGGGTTCTTGCCGTGCTCGGCTGTGTGGCCCCCGAAGCGGCGCTGGTCGATCTTTCCGTCCGGGGTGCGGTTGAACGGCAACCCCATGTTCTCGAGGTCGATGACCGCGTGGATCGCCTCTTTGGCGAGGATCTCGGCGGCATCCTGGTCAACGAGGTAGTCGCCGCCCTTGACAGTGTCGAAGGTGTGCCACTCCCAGCTGTCCTCTTCGACGTTGGCGAGTGCCGCGGCCATGCCGCCTTGTGCCGCGCCGGTGTGGGAGCGCGTGGGGTAGAGCTTGGAGATGACCGCGGTCTTGGCCTTCGGCCCGGCCTCGATCGCTGCGCGCATTCCCGCGCCACCTGCACCCACGATCACGACGTCGTACTGGTGGTAGTGAACGCCGTCGATCGTCTTGCTCTCGGTGGCGGCCGGCGACTGGCCGGCCGCGACGGAGGCGCTCACAGCACCGCCTCGCAGAACGAGGGCAGCAACTGCGGGTCTGCGCCCGCGGGGCAAGGGTCGAAGGTGTAGATCACTAGGGTCCCCAGTACGAGCAGCACCACAGTCGAGGCGAGCAGTGCCCCGAGCAGGATGCGGCGGATCATCGGTGTGCGGGTGTAGTCGTTGACGATTGTGCGCATGCCGTTCGCTCCGTGGATGAGCGCGAGCCACAGCAGCAGCGTGTCCCAGACCACGAAGAACGGGTCGGCCCACTTGCCGGCCACGAACGCGAAGTCGATCGCGCTCACGCCGTCGCCTGCGACGAGGTTCACGAACAAGTGCCCGAAGATGAGCACGACCAGGGCGACGCCGCTCACGCGCATGTAGATCCAGCCCCACTTCTCCCAGTTGGTGGAGCGGCGCGCGACTCGTGCGCTGCGGGGGGCCTCGACGGTCTCGGTTGTCATGCCTCAGCCTCCGAACACGTGCATGAGATGACGGGGGACGAACGCGACCAGCAGGATCACCCAGAGCAGGATCGCGGTCCAGAACATCAGTCGCTGGTGCCTGGTGCCGACCCGCCAGAAGTCGACGAGGATGATCCGGATGCCGTTGAGCGCGTGCAGGCCGATCGCGGCTACCAGGGCGACTTCGCCGAGTCCCATTATGGGTGTCTTATAGGCGCCGATGACGGCGTTGTATGCCTCGGGACTGACCCGCACGAGCGCGGTGTCAAGGATGTGCACGAGCAGGAAGAAGAAGATCCCGACCCCGGTTATGCGGTGCAGGACCCAGGACCACATGTGCTCGCGCCCCCGGTATAGGGTGCCCGCCGGACGCTTCGGGGGTTTGATCCGAGCGGAGCGTTCCGCACTCCCCGTGGGGTAGGCCGGCGCTGGGTGCGCGTCAGGCATCCTTCCTCCTTAGGAACGGATGGTCGTGCTATCGGGACGCCCCCAGTCTATTCCCGTCGCGGGGGCGTCCCCGACGAGGCGGGTACGAGCCGGCGCCGTCGGCCGCCGCGAATGCCGCGAATAGCTCGGATCGACGGCAGGTGACCCGGTCAGCCCAGGGTGAGTTCCGGATCGAGCATCCGGGCCGCGATCGCGAGCTGGTAGTAGCCGATGAGCTCGAAGCACACGGCCTCCCAGGAGCGCCCGAGCACGCTTCGCCGACCTGCTTCGCCGAGCCGGGAGCGCAGACTTTGCTCGGATGCGAGCAGCGCGACGAATCGCTTGAGGTCGCGGTCGTCGTGCGGGTCGTACAGGAACCCGGTCCGGCCATGCCGGACCAGATCCACCGGCCCGCCCGCCCGGGGGGCGAGCACGGGCAGCCCGCTCGCGTGCGCCTCCTGAAGGGTCTGCCCGAACGTCTCCTCGGAGCCGGTGTGCACGAACATGTCGAAGCTCGCATACGCTGCCGCGAGCTCGTCGCCCGTGCGAGTGCCCAGATAGTGCACCGGCATTCCCGCGAGCGCGCGTCGCACCGAGGCCATGCCCGGTCCGTCGCCGACGAGTGCGAGGCGGATGCCGGCGAAGCCGCGCAGCACGGCCAGGCGTTCGATTTGCTTTTCGGGAGCGAACCGGCCGACGTATCCGATGATGGTCTCGCCGTGCGGTGCGAGCGCGCGGCGCAAGCGCTGCACATTCGGGCGGGCCCGGTTGTCCGGGTGGTAGGTGTTCAAGTCGACTCCGCGCCCCCACTTGAACAGCGGTTCCACGCCCGCTTGCTCGAGGTCGGCCATCGAAGCCGATGAGGGAACGAGCGTGAGGTCGGCGTCGTCGTGGACCCAGCGGATCACCCGCCAGGCGAACTTGGCGGTCGCACCGAGATGGTTGCGCTTGGCGTAGCGCGCGACATCGGTCTGGAACACCGCCACGCTCGGCACGCCGAGCCGGCGGCCTGCCGAGATCGCCTGAGCGCCGAGCAGGAACGGCGACGCGGCGTGGATCACGTCGGGCCGGAAGTCGGCGATGAGCTTGTGCACTTGGCCGCTCGGTAGACCCACCGGGAACTGACGGTACGCGATCGCGGGAACTTCGTGCACCCGGAACCCGTGGTATTTGCGGGGTGCACCGGCGGCGGGCACGATCACGATCGCCTCGTCGCCCCGGTCGTGCAGGTAGTCGAGCACTTTCCGCACGCTCGTGGTCACGCCATTGAGGGTGGGCAGGAAGCTCTCGCTGATGACCGCTACGCGCATTGGTCGGCTCCAAGCTGGCAGTGCCGGGGTCGTTGGCCGGGTGCCGGACGGTCACGGTCATTTTTGTCGGCCGTGCTACGTCTAGGGTGGTCGTCATGTCCAGTCCAGCGACACCGCTTGAGCGTTTTTACAGTGTGATCCCAGCCGGGGGCATAGGTTCCAGGCTGTGGCCGCTGTCGCGGGCGGACGCGCCCAAGTTCCTGCACGATCTGACCGGCTCGGGCCAGTCCCTGGTGCGCGACACCTGGGACCGCCTCGTGCCGCTCGCCGGGGCCGATCGGGTCATGATCGTGATGGGAAGGGCGCATCGGGCGGCGATCGAGGCCGCAATCCCGCAGCTGGCCGACCACAATGTCGTGCTCGAGAGCGAGCCACGGGATTCGTCTGCTGCGATCGGGCTCGCCGCCGCGATTCTGGAGCAGCGCGAACCGGGTGTGATCATCGGCTCGTTCGCCGCCGATCATGTGATCGAGGGCGAGGGAAAGTTCCGAGCGGCGGTGGGCGAGGCTGTCGCTGCCGCGGATGCCGGCTACATCGCCACGATCGGGATCACCCCGACCGAACCCGCGGTCGGCTTCGGCTACATCCGCTGCGGCGCCCCACTGAAGGTCGCGGGCGCACCGAGCGCGCTCGAGACCGACTCGTTCGTCGAGAAGCCCGACTCGGAGACCGCACAGCGCTACGTGGATGGCCGTGACCACTTGTGGAACGCGGGCATGTTCATCAGCCGGGCCGATGTGCTGCTGGAGCAGATGGCGCTCGCCGAACCCGAGCTCGTCGCGGGCCTGCGCGAGCTAGCCGAAGCCTGGGACACTCCGGCGCGTGGCGCGGTCGTGGACCGCGTGTGGCCGCGATTGACCAAGATCGCGATCGACTACTCGGTCGCCGAGCCGGCCGCCGCCGCGGGCAAGCTCGTGGTCATCCCGGGGGACTTCGATTGGGACGACGTGGGCGACTTCGCATCTCTGGCGAAGCTGCACTC
>CAYRUW010000166.1:0-4325 GCA_964427465.1 uncultured Diaminobutyricimonas sp. | reverse complement strand
CTGCAGCGGCACGATCTGTAGCGCGAAGATGAACACGAACAGGGCACCCGCGCCGCGGAACTTGATCCACGCAAGGGCGTAGGCGGCCATCGAGGCGAGCACGAGCGGGAACACCGTCGCCGGGATCGAGATGGCGATCGAGTTCATGAAGTATGAGCCCAATTGCGGCGACGAGGCTGACGCCGACAGCAACACATCGTGGTAGTTGTCGAGCGTGAATCCCCAGTTGGCGAAAATCGTCCACCAGCCGTTGGTGATGATCTCCTCGCGGGGCCGGAACGAAGATATGAACAGCCCGAACGTCGGGATGGTCCACAGCACCGCGATCAGCAGCGACATCACGGTCGCGGTGCGCGAGGTGAGCCTGCGCTTGACCCTGCGGGTGCGGCCGGTGGCCTCGGCTTCGCGCGCACTCGGCTTGATCGTCGGGAGTCCTGTGGAGACCGTTTCCGGTGTCGTCGACGTCATCGGATCTCCCTTTGCTTACGCATCACCCGCACGTTGTAGATGACGATGGGCAGCACCATCACGAACAGGATCACCGCCAATGCGGAGCCCCGACCGTACTGGCCGGCCCGGAATGCTTGCACATACATCTCGTTGGCGACAACACTCGTGTCGAAGTTGCCGCTCGTCATGGTGCGTACGATGTCGAACACCTTGAGGGTCGCGATCGAAATCGTCGTGACCACGACCACAAGGGCACCGCGGATGCCGGGCACGGTCACGTTGCGGAACCTCTGCCACGCGTTCGTGTCATCCAATTGGGCTGCCTCGATCTGCTCGGTCGGGATGCCTTTGATCGAGGCGGAGAGCACGACCATTGCGAAACCGGTCTGAATCCAGATCATCACCACGATGAGCAAGAACGTGTTCAATGGCGGGTCTTGCAGCCACCGCACCGGCTCCCCGCCGAACCACACCACGACCTGGTTGAGCAGGCCGATCTGCGGGTCGCCCGGTTGGCGGTATTCGTAGACGAATCGCCAGATGATGCTCGCCCCGACGAACGAGATCGCCATCGGCATGAACACGAGCGCCTTGTAGTACTTCTCGCCGCGCGACTTGTCGATGAACACCGCGTACGCGAGCCCGATGAGCGTCGACACGAGCGGCACGAGCACGACCCAGATGAGCGTGTTCCGCAAGGTGATGAGCGCGTCCTCTTGCGTGAACATCCACACGAAGTTGTCCCAGCCGATGTATTCGCCCGCCGCGTTCGTGAATGCGAGGGTTGTCGTGCGGATGGCCGGATAGATCAGGCCCACGGCCAGCAGCACCAACGACGGAGCGATGAACGCCAGGAGCTGCACGAAGTCGCGGCCGCGCTTGGGCGCCTTGTCGGCCAGGAACATGATCACACCGATGATCGCGGCGAAAACCGCGAGACCGAGTGCGACCTGAACGATTTTCTCGATGAGATCGGCCGTCGTCATTGGCGGTCCTTCCCTTCCTTTCCGAAGAGTAAGGGGCGGAGCCGGGTTGAACCGACCCCGCCCCCTTGCATTTTCAGTTGCCTAAAGGACTAGGGCCAGCTCGACTCGATCGTGTCGACGACCTCCTGCGTGCTGTCTCCGCTGATCCAGTCGATGATGCCGGTCCAGAACGAGTTCGCACCGACCGCGCCCGGCATCAGATCCGAAGCGTCGAAACGGAACGTCGTTTCGGGGTCCTGCAGGATCTGGATCGATTGCGCGAGCAGTTCGCTGGACGCGTTCGACGGATCGACTCCGCTGTTGGCGCTGATCACGCCGCCCTCGGAGACCCGGTTGTTCGCCCACAGATCGCTGGAGAGGAAGGTCTGGAAAGCGGCCACCTCTTCGCGATCCGAGAACGCGCCGACGATCTCGCCGCCGCCGGTCACGGCTAGCGGGTCGCCCTCGTTCACCGGCGGGGTGATGAAGGCCCAGACGTCTCCGTCGGGCGCCACGGTCGTGCCCTCAGGCCAGAAGCCCTCGTAGAACGAAGCCTGGTGGTGCAGCGAGCACTCGCCGTCGAGAATCGGCAGGCCGCCCTCGCCGAACGGCACCGACAACTGCGAGCGGACATCGCCCAGGCCGCCGTTGACGAAGTCATCGTTCTTGAGGTACTCGCCAACCGAGTCGAACGCCTGGACTATGGCGGGGTCGTTGAACGGGATCTCGTGGGCGACCCAGTCGTCGTACACGTCAGGTCCCGACTGGCGCAGCACCCAGTCCTCGATCCAGTCGGTGCCCGGCCAGCCCGTGGCGGCATCCGATTCCATTCCCACGCACCAGGGCTTGTGATCCGCCTCGGATGCGATTTGCTCGCTGAGCGACATGAGCTCGTCGAGGGTCGTCGGAACCTCGTAGCCGTTCTCTTCGAAGTCTGACGGCGAGTACCACACGTACCCCTTGATGCTCGCCATCAAGGGCGCGCCGTAGAAGGTGTCGTCGACGGTGCCATAGGCCTTCCAGTCCTCGGACCAGAATTCGTCTACGTTGGCCTCGACGGCATCCGGAGCTTCGACGAAGTAACCGCCGCGCGCGATCCGCTCGAACAGTCCCGGCTGCGGGAAGATGCCGAGGTCGGGAGCAGTGCCACCTTGTGCCAGCACTTCGATGTTCGCCTCGAACTCTTGGGTGCCCTGATACTCGACGTTGATCCCCGTGCAGGATTCGAAGTCGGCCCAGGAGTTGTTGAGCCGGTCCGCTTCGACGTCGACGATCGTGCCTTGGATGCTGACGGTCGCGCCATCGAAAGTGCCGTACTGCTCGTATGGCGCGCAATCGACGTCGTCGCCGCCGGTACCTTCTTGAGCGATGTCGCCGGTACAGCCAGCGAGCACGATGCCGAGGGCGCCTGCCGCCGCGATGGGAGCCAGCAGGCGACGGTGCAAGGTGGATTTCATAGCTCCTCCTCATTGAGTCAAGAACCGCCGGCGGAACGACCGCAAGCGCTTACGGCGTCACGGTAAGCACCGCGCAGAACGTTGTTCAAGGAACCTCAGGGAATCGTCAGCGGGGCGACGCCACATCGTTACCCGCGGGCGCGGGGACCCCTTTCGCGGATCCGCTCTGAAGGTCGGCGGCGAGCATCGTTACCCGTGCGCGCGGGGACCCCGCCCTCTACGACACCGGCCTGAACGCAGAAGAAGGCCTCTGGATGCGAACCGGCTGGGCCGGACGCGGGTGACACACCCGAGCCATCCACTCTTTTTGGCCTATAACCCCGATCACCCTCGGGGTGACCAGCACATACGCAGATGGGCGCCCCTAAGGACGCCCATTCGCTGCTGTTTCGGATTCGGCCTGCGCCCGCCTGTGTGCCGTTGCGGCGGAGGCTAGGCGAAGGGTAAGGCCGTCTAGAACCCGCGATGGCGGCGAACTGCAGGAACCGTTCGAAGCCGCCTTCCGGCGGCTCATGTCCCCATTATGGCGGACACCCACCCGGCGGGCAAGAGTTCTTCTCGCATTCGCAATCCACAGCGCTTCATGCCGCCACCCGCGAGGTACCCGCGGCACCTGACCGACCTCGACGGCTAGAACGTCGGTTCAGACCCCGTGGCTCGGAGCGGGCTCGTCCAAATCGCTCGGATCGCCAAGCCGCTCGGCGAGCAGTTGTGCCAAGTGCTTGCCATCGCGTCGCGCCAATTGCTCGGCTTGCGTGCGGCACGAGAATCCGTCGGCCAAGAAGTACGCATTCTCGGGGGCCCCGCGCAATGCGGGAAGAAGGCCGTTCTCAGCAACTGCGACCGACACATCGTAGTGTCCGCGCTCCATGCCGAAGTTGCCGGCGAGTCCGCAACAACCGGCGATCGCCGAGACCGAAGCACCCGCCGATTCGAGGAATGCGCGGTCGATGTCCCAGCCCATGACCGCGTGCTGGTGGCAATGCGGCTGCGCAACGATCTCTACGTCGTCGAGCCTGGGGGGAACCCACTCGGCAGCGTGTGGTGCGCGCGGCGCTGTCAAGAACTCCGCGAGGGTGAAAATGCTCTTCGCGACACGGTTGGAGCGGGGGTCGTGCGGCAGCAGCTCGACGACGTCGGACCGCAGCACGGCCGTGCACGAAGGCTCGAGCCCGACGATCGGCACGTTCGCGTCGAGGTACGGCTCGAGTGCGTCCAAGGCCGAGCTCAAAAGCCGCCTCGCGCCGTCTAGTTGCCCCGTCGTGATCCACGTGAGACCGCAGCACTCCTGCCGCTGGGTCAGCTTGACCTCGTAACCGGCTGACTCGAGCACTTGAACAGCCGCCTCGCCGATCTCGGGCGAGATCCCGTTCGTGAAACTGTCCATCCACAGCACGACCTGTGGCCGGCCGGCCCGGCTCGACCCGACGCCCCTTCGGCGGAACCGCGCGCG
>CAYRUW010000165.1:0-4400 GCA_964427465.1 uncultured Diaminobutyricimonas sp. | reverse complement strand
GGCACGGCTGGCAGGCCTCACCGTCGCGGTCGTCGAACCCCGTGGCGCTCCTATCGACAAAGCGTGCGGTGAGGGACTGATGCCGGGCGCGCTGCCGCTGCTCGCCCGGCTCGGCGTCGATCCCGACGGACACCCCATCCGCGGCATCGGGTATCGCAGCGGCCGGTTGCGGGTCGACCACAGGTTCGAGCGGGGGGCCGGGCGCGGAGTGCGGCGTGAAGTGCTGCACGCCGCGCTCGCAGAGCGGGCGGATGCCGTGGGCGCGCAATTCGTGCAAGGCCGGGTCGAGACCGTAGAACAGCGCAACGGGAGGGTGCTCGCCGCCGGAATCGAATCGGATTGGCTGCTCGGCTGCGACGGGCTGCACTCGAGGATCGCCAGGCTCACGGGACTAGCGCTACCGGCAAGCGGTGCCAGACGACGGTACGGCATTCGTCAGCACTTCCGGATCGCTCCGTGGACCGACCTGGTCGAAGTGCACTTCGCTGCCCAAGCGGACTTCTACGTCACCCCGGTCGCGGCGGACACTGTGGGCGTGGCAATGCTCGGCGGGCGGACTGTCGACTACGACACGGCGCTCGCGGGCGTGCCGGAACTGGCCGAACGCCTCGCCGGGGCGCACGCGATCGACGATCGCAGAGGCGCGGGACCCTTCGGGCAGCGCACACGCGCACGGGTGCACGGTCGCGTTCTGCTCGTCGGCGACGCATCCGGATACGTCGACGCGCTCACCGGGGAGGGGCTGCGCGTGGGGTTCGACCAAGCGCGCGCCGCAATCGAGGCGGTACTCGACGGCGAACCCGACGGTTACGAGAAGCGCTGGCGCGAGGTGACGCGGGACTTCCGCATCCTCACCTCCGGACTGGTCGCGTGGGCGTCCTCGCCGGCACGCGGTCTGCTCGTGCCGAGCGCCGTGCGCATGCCCCGGCTGTACGGCAGGGTGGTCGAACGTCTCGCCCGCTGACGCGAACGCCGGCATGGGCTCCCGCCGTGCAAGGGCTTCTGGAACCGCATGCGGTACTGCCGATGCCGTGCCTTCGCGAGTCAGAGACCGAGCGCTTCGCGCAACTCGCCGGCGGTGCGCACGACCGCGATCGCGCCGGCCGCCTCATCGGGCGAGCCGTAGCCCCATTCGACGAAAATCGTCGGCACGTCGTTCTCGCCCGCACCTTCGACGTCGTGCCTGCGGTCGCCGATCATCACCGGATTGCTCAGATCCGCCCCGATCGCCTTGAGCCGCACGAGCGCCTCCGCGACCACGTCGCGCTTGGTGCTGCGGGTCTCGTCTGCCGAAGCCCCCGTGATCACGTCCAAGTGCTGGGTGAGGCCGAAATGGTCGAGCATGACCGTGGCCGGTCGCTCCGGCTTCGAGGTCGCGAGCGAAGAATGCGCAGTGCTGGCCCCCACGTCGCGCAACAGCGTGGGCATGCCGGGGAAGACCACGGAATCGAGTGCGCCGTTTTCGAGATACTTCTCGCGGTAGACCTGCAGCGCTTCGTCGGCCTCTTGCATGGTCAGACCGGCGAGGTCCCGGAACGAATCGAGCAGCGGCGGGCCGACGTACTCGAGCAGTTCCGCTGGCCCCGGCACGGGCACGCCGAGCTGCTCGAAAGTGTAGGCGAGGGTGGCGGTGATGCCGGGTGCCGAATCGAGGATCGTGCCGTCCAGGTCGAACAGCACAGCGGTGTAACGGGCCATCGCTCCTCAGAACAGTCTCGAATGCGCGTCGTCGAGACCGCGCATCGCATCGTAGTCCAATATCAGACACCGGATGCCGCGGTCCTCCGCGAGCGTGCGGGCCTGCGGCTTGATCTCCTGTGCGGCGAAAACGCCGGTCACCGGGGCGAGCAGCGGGTCACGCCGGAGCAGTTCCAGGTACCGGGTGAGTTGCTCCACTCCGTCGATGTCGCCGCGCCGTTTGAGCTCGACCGCGACGGTGCCGCCTCCGGGCGCGCTCGCGAGAATGTCCACCGGGCCGATCGCGGTCATGTGCTCGCGCCGGATAAGCCGGTGCCCCTCGCCGAGCAGTTCGATCTGCTCGGCCAGCAATCGCTGCAGATCGGCCTCAACGCCGTCTTTCACAAGGCCCGGGTCCTGTCCGAGCTCATGGCTCGAGTCATGCAGTATCTCATGCACCGAGATCACGAGCAGGTCCGCGGTTTTGGCGTGGGTGACCTTCCAGATCTCGCGAACACCGGCATCCCGCTGGTCTTCGCCGGGCTCGATCTCCGACAGCGTGCACGGCGGGCTCATCCAGTTGAGCGGTTTATAGCTGAGCGAATCGGAGTGCACGAGAACCGATCCGTCGGCCTTGATCAGGATCAGGCGCGTGGCCAGCGGCAGATACGCGCTCAGCCGGCCAGCGTAGTCCACCGAGCAGCGGGCGATGACGAGACGCACTCGTCGAGGCTACTCGACGGCCGGCTCGGGGCGCCTTGCCGCGTGCGAGACGAACCCGGCGAGCGCGATCAGCACCACGACGACCAGCAGTGCGTTGAGCAGCCCAAAATGATCGCCGAGCAGACCGATCAACGGCGGTCCGACCAGGAACGCGCAATAGCCGACGATGGCCACTGCGCTCACCCGCACGGCGGCCTTGGCCGGATCGTCGGCGGCCGCCGACATGCCCACCGGGAATCCGAGCGACGACCCCAGCCCCCACATCACAATGCCGGTGACCATGAGCACAGGATGCGGCAGGAAGATCAGCACCAGCAGGCCGGCAGCGGCGAGCACGGCCGATGCGCGCAGCACCGGTACCCGGCCGAACCGGTCGAGCATCGGCACACCGCCGATGCGTCCTGCGGTCATGGCAACTGTGAAGACGCCGAACAGCACGGCACCCATCGCGTTGTCCACTCCGCGGTCGTCAACGACCGCCAGAGTCAGCCAGTCGTTCGCAGACCCTTCGGCGAACGCCATGCCCAGCACGATCAGGCCGATCAGCAGCGTGCGCGGCTCGAGCCAGGTCGAGAGCCTGCCCCGCAGCCCGGCAGGGCTAGGCGCCGCAGTGGCATCCGTCGCCGGCTCGACACGGTGTGGCTGGAACGAGCGCACCGAGAACACTGTTCCCACGATCAGGATCACAGCGACGGTTGTGAAGTGCACATGGATCGGTACACCGGCGAAAGAGGCGAGAGCGCCCACCCCTGCTCCCGCGATCGTGCCAAAACTGAAGAACGCGTGGAAGATCGGCATGATGTTGCGGCCGAGTGCGCGCTCGACCGCGGCCCCTTCGACGTTCATTGCGACGTCACAAATGCCCGCGAACGCTCCGAGCACGGTCAGGCCGATGAAGGCGACCGCGAAACTGCCTAGCACCGCGGCGCCGAATCCGACCGTGGCGGTTCCAAGCGCCACCGCGATCATCGTGCCGAGCACCGTCGCCTTCGCGCCGAACCGCTGCAGCACCCTGCTCGAGGTGAGCAGGCCGATGATCGCTCCCGAGGAAAGACCGAATATCAGCAGGCCCATCCCAGTGGTGGACACGCTCAGCTGATCTCGGATCGCCGGCGTCCGGGCCACCCAGCTGGCCATGGCGAGACCGTTGATGCCAAAGATCACGAACACGGCATTGCGCCACGCGACAAGCAGCGCGCGGGCGGTGGTTTTCGTTCGCACAGTCATCCGGGAAATCCAGCGAGAAGTCGGGCTCCGGCACGAAGACCGGCGTCAGAATCGACCGGGTTCAGAACCGGCCGGGATCATGCTACCAGGGCGTGGCTGGAGTTCGCTCGGGAACCATGGCCGGCAGTGCAGTGCGGGGCCCGGTCAGCGCGCGCAGGCGCCGGTGACGATCCAGCGCTCGCTGCGTGCGCGCAACCCCAGGGTGACCGCGCGAGCGCCTATGTACCCGAACGAGAACGCGGCCTGCAGCCACAGCAGCGCGACGGTGCCGGATGCCGGGCCGAGCGCGACCGCGACGAGCAGCGGCGCATACACGGCGAGATTCGCAAGGCCCGTCCAGGCGAGGTAGCGAGCATCGCCTGCACCGATCAGCACCCCGTCGAGCACGAAAACGTACCCGGCCAGCGGAATGCCGGCCGCCATGGTCAGCAGCACCGGGGTGAGCGCCTCGCGCACCCCCGGTTCGGCAGTGAACACGAACCCGAGCACGGGGCTCAGCGCAGCGAGCACAATGCCCAGGCCGAGGCCCGAAACGATCGCGAGCCGGGTGAGTCTCGAGGTCACCTCGGTGACACGCTGCACGTCTTCGGCACCCAGACCGTGCCCGATCATCGCCTGCCCCGCAATCGCGTACGCGTCCAGTACGAAGGCGAGAGTCGCAAACACGGTCATCGCAACCTGGAGCGTCGCGAGTTCGGTCACGCCGAGCCCCGTGCCGACATATACCGTGGCGACCATCGCGACCCGGAGGCTCGCGGTGCGCAAGAGCAGCC
>CAYRUW010000164.1:0-4429 GCA_964427465.1 uncultured Diaminobutyricimonas sp. | reverse complement strand
AAAGGCGATCTGGACCGAAGGCGATCCGGACGGCGCGGAGATCCTGCGCCGGTTGAAGGCGCTACCCGGATTCGGCGATCAGAAGGCACGGATATTCCTGGCCCTGCTGGGCAAACGGCGCGGACTCAACCCGCCGGGCTGGCGTGAGGCATCCGCCCCGTATGGCGAGGTCGGATCGCTCATCTCGGTGGCCGATATCGTCGATGCCGAGTCGTTGGCTCGCGTCCGGGAAGCCAAGAAGGCGGCGAAGGCCAGCAAGGCGAAGTAGCGCGCCATCGGCGCCGGAAGCGCTATCTTGTCTTACCGGTGCACGTACCGCACCGGTTAGACCGCCGGCTGGAGGGCGCAATGGAGCAGAGCCGTACACGTGAAGATTTCGACACTCGGGCGGCTGTAACCCGTTCGATGCTTGGCTGGGGGGTCGTCGCCGGCCCGTTCTATGTGGTGGTCGCACTCGTACTCGCGCTCACGCGTCCTGGCTTCGATCTTTCTCGACATGCGGTGAGCCTGCTCTCGCTCGGGGAGTTCGGGTGGACGCAGACCGTCAATTTCGTGCTCGCCGGGCTCATGACCGTTGTCGCGGGCGTGGGCTTCGTGCGCGCGATCCGCGACGGCCGAGGGCTCGCCATGGGAGTGCTTGCGATCGTGTTCGGCGTGAGTCTGCTCGCGGCCGCGGTGTTCCCGCCCGACGCGGCCGCCGGTTTCCCGCCCGGTTCGGCCGGCGGCGAGGCGAGCACATCTGGCATCCTGCACCTGGTGTGCGGCGGGCTGGGCTTTCTCGCGCTGGCGGCCGCCGCGTTTGCGTACGCGACCTGGTGCCGCTCTCGCGGCGAACGCGGTCGGAGCGCGATCGGCATCCTCGCGGGCGTTCTCGTTCTGGGCGGTTTCCTCGGCGGCGCAGCTTTGTCGACGACGCCGGTCGGCGTGGCTTTGCTGTGGCTCGCAGTCCTGGCCGGCTGGGCTTGGCTCGCGATCGCGTCGGCGCATGTGTATGCGGTAGTGCCGCATCCGGTCATCTCGCAGCGCACGGCCTGAGCAGGCTCGCCGGCCCCCTGGTGCGCGCAATCCAGACCGCTAGTAGGATCGCGGCTTGTGAGCGACGAAACTATCTCGACACCGCCAGGCTGGTATCCGGACCCCGACGGTGGCGGACACCGGCGATGGTGGGACGGTTCTCAATGGACCGCGCACACCTCGGCACCGGCAGCGCAGCCGTACACCGGCGCTCGCCCGCAGATCAAAGCTCCCGAAGGCACCGACTGGAACACGCCGTGGATCTGGCTCGTGCTCATCGTGCCGGTGCTCCCGCTGCTGCCGCTGTTCTTCGTGGATTGGACGGCTGCGGTAGCGGTCGACCCCTACACCTACGAGCCGGACCTGCAGCGACAACTCGAGTTCTACACTTCGCCGGCCTACCTGGCCTCGACGCTCGGCGGTTTCGTGACCTACGGGCTCACAGTTCTGTTCGCCTATTTCGATCGCAAGGCGCTGCAAGAGCGCCAAGTGCCCGCTCCGTTCCATTGGGCGTGGTCGTTCCTCAGCTCGATCGTGTATGCGATCGGGCGCAGCGTGGTCGTCAAGCGGCGCACGGGTCGTGGATCGGTCGTGATGTGGCTTGCGATCGCGGAGATCGTGCTCAGCTTCGTCGTCGCCTTTGTCATCACCGGCATGGTGATTGCTGCAGTGTTCGAGCAGATCGCCTTCGTCTGAATGGCCGTCGCCTGAACTCGCGCCGCCTAAACCCGAGCGTGGCTTTGGGGGCTGGCGGCTAGCCGAGTTCGACGGCCGGCTGTAGCGTCGCCAAGTCGTCCTCGATACCGATCTCGACGAGCCGGATGTCTCCGGCGAGTTCGGCCCCGCGGCCCAGCAGCAGTCCGGCTTTGGCGCCGCCGAAAGTCACGGTGATCGCGGCAGGTAGCACGAGGCGATCGGGTGCGCTTCCGTCATCCGGGTCTATGCCGCTCGGTAAGTCGACGGCGACGACCTTCGGCGCGGCGGCGCGGGTCAGGACCGGAAGCAGGCGCGCTACGACTTCGCGTGCGAGTCCGCGCAGCACGGGGCGCCCGGCGGTTCCCGTGCCGACTATGCCGTCGACGATCACGTCGGCGGAGGCGGCGAGCGCCACGACCTCGTCCAGTTCGGAGAGCTCCGGCATGAGGGGGCGCACGCCCGCCAGTTCGGCCGCGTGCAACCCGGCCTCGTGCACTCGGGAACCGAGCAGTACCGCGGTCACATGCATGCCGTCACGGGCGAGGCGTTCGCCCGCGAACAACGCGTCGCCGCCGTTGTTTCCAGATCCCACGAGCAGCACGACGTGCGGGGTGCCGTCCGGCGCGCTCTGCGCGACGAGCTCCTGGATGTGCTCGGCGAGCCCCGCCGCCGCGCGCTGCATGAGCGGCTCGCCGGCGGCCAGGTGTGGCGCTTCGGCGGCGCGGACCTGTTCCGCGGTGTAGCCGCGAACGATGCGACCCATCCCGGCCTGCTCCCTGCTCATCCCGGCCTGCTCTCTGCTCAGGAGCCGGCCGGCCCGGTCTCCCGCCGGTCGAGCCACTCCTGGTGATCGCGTAGCGCCCGGCGGACCGCGGCGCGCACGACGATGTACAGCAGCCAGAACGCGAGCGCCACGAACGCGGCGTACACGAGGAGCCCGAGCAAGTGCAAGGCGGGGAAGTAGTTCATCTGCCCACTCTGCCGCCCGCCGCCTCGCTCGTCCAATCGAGAACGCCGCCGCCGCATCCTGGCAAACATCTGCACCACGGCGCCGTCAGCGCTCGTGGTCCATCCCGGGCAGTCTGCTCCTGACCAGAGCCAACATGCGACGCACGTCGAACACCACCGAACCGAGCACGTCGTCGGGCTCGGCCGTCGCACGCTCGCGCCTTGCGAACGCGGCCAGCAACTCGCGCATGGCCTCGTCGGCTCGCCGCACGGCCTCCCGCTCGCCGCGCCGCCTGTCCCATGCCTTGATCGAGGCCGACACTGCGTCGAGGGCGGCGGCGAGCGCGGGACGAATATCGTCTGGAAGCTCGGTGGGTACCGGCTGCGCCCACAGCGCCACGCTCAACGCATCGCCCACGTCGAGGATGTGCGATCCGATACTGTCCAGAACTCGAAGATCGTCGTAGTCCTCCTTCATGTCGAACCCATGCCAGCGCGAGCGCGGGTTCAGCCGCCGGCTCTCGCTCGCGTCGTCGACGATCTTCTGCGCGGACTTCAGCGAGGCGCCGAGTTCTTCGCTGCGCCGTTGCCAGCTCGCGTCGTCAGGGGGCCAACGCTCGGTGAGGGCTCGCGAGATGTCGTCGAGGCCGGCCGCGGTGGCACGGCGCAAGTCCGAGAGCCGCCGGCTCGCGTCCCGCACGTACAAGGGCGGCACGATCACCAGGTTCACGGCGAGCCCGATCGCCATCCCGATCGCCATTTGCACTACGTAGCCCAGCGAGTAGTTCCCCGCGTCCCGCCCGCCGATCACTAGCACGAACAGCGCGGCGATGGGCACGTAGTCGCGACCCGGGCCGAGTCCGGGAAGCCCGGCCACGAGCACGCCGATGCCGACCGCGATCGCCACGGCGAACAGGCTGTCCTGTCCCAGATCGATCAGCAACCAGGCCAGCGCGCTGCCCATCGCGAGGGCGACCGCGGTCTGCACGCTCGTTCGCAGCGAGCCCATGAGGGTCGGCGTCATGCTCACGAGCGCGCCGAGCGGTGCGTAGTACGAATAGTCGTCTATCGCGCCGGGCACGAGCGGTCCGACGTACCACGCGAGCCCCGCGGCGAGCGCGGCCTTCGCCGCGAGCAGCAGGCGCCACGGCCGGATCGCGGGCGTCACTGCATCCGCTATTCGCCTACGGATGCGAGCGAGCTTGTCCGCAGGCGCGCGGGCTTCCGGGTGATGCCGCTCCTCTGCCACCACCCAATTGTGAGCAGGCGCTCCGAAAGGCAAGTGGGAGTCACCTGCTGCCCGGGTGCCCGAGCCGCGGGTCCTTTTTCGGCCGTGCGGCAAGCGCTCGGTGCAGAATCGGCGCGCGAACCTCACATGTGTGCATGGGTTCGGCCCGGGTCGGCGCGCTCCTCGCCGCGTTGCTCGGCAAGCAGCCGTCCCGCCACGCGCAGCCAGCGATCCGGGGCCTCGATTGCGGCTGTTGCGGAACCGGCGAGTTCCGCGAGCGATGCCGCCTGAACCGCGGATGCCGGTGGTGCCTCGCCGAGCACGCCTGCGACGAGCGCAACGGGCACGCGCGCGGCAGCCGCGAGTTCGATCACGCTGCCGACGACTTTTCCGCGCAGCGACGACCGGTCGAAGCCGCCCTCTCCGGTGACGACCAGTTCGGCGCCCTCGAGCGCACGCGGCAGACCGATCAGCTCGGCGATCGTGCGCGCTCCGGGCACGAGTTCGGCGCCCCACAGCGCGGCAAGCCCATAGGCGGTGCCA
>CAYRUW010000163.1:1719-4447 GCA_964427465.1 uncultured Diaminobutyricimonas sp. | reverse complement strand
CCCGGCGAGCGGGGAATGGCTGCTCTCGACGACGATCATCACCCGGCCGGCGGCTGGTGAACTCGCGGGAATCCACGACCGGATGCCGCTGTTCCTCGACCGCGAACTGTGGGACGACTGGCTGGACCCGCGCAGCGACGGTTCCGACGCGCTGCTCGACCACGCCCTGGACCTGGGTGCCCGCGTGTCGGAGTCGCTGGAGCTGCGCCCGGTCTCCCCCGCCGTCGGCCCGACCCGCAACAAGCTCGACGACCCCTCCCTGATCGCCCGAGTGTGAAGGGAATTCGCGGCCATCTCAAGGCCGCTGTCAGACGCAATTGACATACTCGAACGTATGTTCGAACATGTGGGGATGCCGGTTCCCACACTGTCTTCTGCACCTCGCCCCGACGAGGTGCAGCGGCTCAAGACGCGCATCCGGCAGATGCAGTCGGCGAGGCTAGGCACCCGCAGTCTCCCCACCCATCCAGCCCTCGCCGGACTGCTGCCGGAAGGCGCGCTCAAAGAAGGTGCCGCATACTCGGTGGCGCCCTCCTCTTCGCTTGTCCTGGCGCTGCTGGCCGGGCCTTCCGCAGCGGGTGCCTGGTGCGCAGTGGTGGGCATGCCCGAACTCGGCGTCGAGGCCGCCGCGCAGTTCGGAATCGATCTGGATCGTCTCGTGCTCGTGCCGCATCCGGGCGACCAGTGGCTCGCTGTGACCGCCGCGATCGCCGAAGTGCTCACCGTCGTCGTCGCCCGGCCCACCTCCCGTACGAGCGACGGGAACATCGCCCGGCTAGCCGCCCGCCTCCGGCAACGCGGTGCGACCTTGATCGTGCTCGGCCCGTGGCCGCAGACCGAGGCGATGCTGAGCATCACCGAGAGCCGCTGGTCCGGCCTCGGCTCGGGTCACGGTTACCTGGACAGCCGCGAGGTGACCGTGACCGTGTCCAGCCGGCAGTGGCCAGTACCGCGCAGCAAGCGGTTGCTGCTGCCGGGTTCCGGGCTCGAGCTCCGCGCGGCCGCTTCGGAGACAGAAACAGAGCCAGGCACGGATGCGAACTCGAGCACCGCTGCGAGCACGGATGCTGGTTTCCTCACGGTCGTCGACGGCGAAGTCTCGCCGTTGCGCGAGGCGGTGGGCTGAAATGCCGGCGCCCGAACGCGCCCTCGTGTTGTGGTGTCCCGATTGGCCCGTGCTTGCATTCGCCAGGAGCGAGAACGCCGATCGCGCGGCGAAGGCGGACTCCCCCATCGCGCTCGTCGAAGCCAACCGGGTGGTCGCTTGCTCGGCGTCTGCACGTGCCGAGGGGGTGCGGCGCGGTCAGCGTCGCCGGGACGCCCAGTCAAGGTGCCCCTCGCTCAAGATCGTGCGGCACGACGAAGCACTCGACCACCGCGCGTTCTGGCCGATCGTAGACCGGCTCGAAGAGGTGGTCCCGGGCGTGCAAGTGATCAGACCGGGACTCGTGGCGATCCGGGCGCGCGGGCCGGCCAGATACTACGGCGGCGAGCTGCCGGCGGCGCTCACCCTGCTCGGCATCCTCGGCGAGCTGGGCATCCCCGGTCCCCGTGCCGGCATCGCCGACGGACCGTTCACTGCCGAGCAAGCCGCACGCCGGGGCTCCCCCGTGCTCATCGTGCCGCGAGGCGGTTCGGCCGGGTTCCTCGCACCCTTGCCGGTGTCGGCGCTCGGCCACCCGGAACTGGCCGGCCTGCTGCAGCGGCTCGGCATCCGTACCCTCGGTGAGTTCGCCAGGCTCGAGAACGCGGATGTGCGCGACCGGTTCGGCGAGGAAGGCGCAAGATTCCATTCGCTCGCGAGCGGGCTCGACGAACGGTTCGTAGTGCCGCGAACCCCGCCCGCGCATCTCGACCGGGAGGTGGACTTCGAGCCGCCGCTCGAACTCGTCGACCAAGTGACTTTCGGCATGCGGGTTGCAGCAGACGAGTTCGTCGCCGCGCTCGCCGGAGCGCACCTGGTGTGCACGTCACTCGGGATCGAAGCGGTCACCGAGCACGGCGAGCGGTCGGAGCGGGTCTGGTCGCATCCTCGTTCGTTCACCCCCGCCGAAGTGGTCGACCGGGTGCGCTGGCAATTGCAGGGCACGGCACCCGGTGGGAGCGGACTGCGCTCGGCCATCGCCCGGGTGCGGCTATTCCCAGAGAGCGTCGACGATATCGCCCGCCATGAGCAAGGCCTCTGGGGCTCCGGACCGGAAGAGCGCATCCACAACACGCTCTCCCGAGTGCAGAGCATGCTCGGCCACAAAGGCGTTCTGACCGCGACGGTAGGCGGAGGCCGCACCCTCGCCGACCGGCAGACTCTCGTGCCGTGGGGCGAGCGTGCGAGAACGGCGAGGGATGTCGCCCAGCCGTGGCCGGGAACGCTGCCGCCGCCGGTCCCGGCCACCGTTTTTCCTGCGCCACGACCTGTGCTCGTGCAAGGACCGGACGGAGAGACGGTGCGCGTGGACGAGCGCGGCCGGGTGAGCGCTCCGCCCACGATGCTCGCGATCGCCGAAGCCGCTCGGGATTCGGCTGCCGCCCCGGTCCGGCAGGTTGCCGGCTGGGCAGGTCCATGGCCGGTGCAGGAGCGCTGGTGGGATCCGAAGCAGCGTCGATCGTTGCACCGTTTTCAGGTCGTCGACGATTCGGGAACCGCTTGGCTGCTCGTGCTGCGGCGCGGTTCATGGTGGGCGGAGGCCCGCTATGACTGACACGCAGTACCGAGGGTCGAGTAGCGGGC
>CAYRUW010000163.1:0-1619 GCA_964427465.1 uncultured Diaminobutyricimonas sp. | reverse complement strand
GGGCGTAGCCCGCGTATCGAGACCGCGCGACTGGGTCTCGATACGCCGCCTTCGGCAGCTACTCGACCCCCGGGGTTCGTGAAGGGAGCAAGCTGATGGGCTGGAACAATCCGCCGATCCCGTGGTCGGAGTTCGAGCGGGCACTGAGCGAGGGGCGGCGACCGCAACCGATGCTGGATGCGCTGAAGGCGCAAGAAGGCCCGGTCTCGCGCAAACGTTCCGCATACCGGCCACCGGCGAACCTCCAGCCCGGCCAGACGGAGAACCTGCAGCCCGGCCAGGCGAACAAGCCCTATGCCGAATTGCACGCGCACTCCGCGTTCAGCTTTCTCGACGGGGCGAGCATGCCCGAGGAACTGCTCGAGGAGGCCGCACGGCTCGGGCTGGAAGGTATTGCACTCACCGACCACGACGGTCTCTACGGTGCCGTGCGCCTCGCCGAGACAGCCGAGGCGTTCGGAATGAACACGGTGTTCGGCGCCGAGCTCTCCCTCGGTCTCACGGCTCCGCAACTCGGCGTGCCCGACCCGGAGGGCACCCACTTGCTCGTTCTCGCCCGGCAACAGGACGGCTACCACCGGCTGGCTGCGGCGATCACCGCCGCGCAACTCGCCGGGGGCGAGAAGGGCAGGCCACGCTATGACCTCGATGAGCTGGCCGAACGCGCGGACGGGCACTGGCTGATCCTCACCGGATGCCGCAAGGGCACTGTTCGCCGTGCGCTCGCCGCCGGCGGGCCGGACTCCGCCGCGGCAGAGCTCGATGCCCTTACCGCCCGGTTCGGCGGGGAGAACGTGGCCGTCGAACTCTTCGACCACGGACTGCCCCTCGATTCCCGGCACAACGACCTGCTTGCCGCGCTCGCCGCCGAACGCGGACTGCCGACCGTGGCGACCGGTGCCGTGCACTATGCGAAGCCTGCGCAGCACCCGATCGCCGCAGCGCTCGCAGCGGTGCGCGCCCGGCGCAGTCTCGACGAGATGGACGGCTGGCTGCCTGCGGCAGGCACCGCCCACTTGCGTTCCGGCACCGAGATGGCAGAGCGGTTCGCGCGATACCCGGGTGCGGTCGAACGCAGTGCCCAGTTCGCCCGCGAGCTCGGTTTTCCGCTGCGACGGGCGAAACCGAGGCTGCCGAAACAAGAGGTGCCACCCGGGCACACCCCGATGAGCTGGCTGCGCGAACTGGTCTGGCGCGCGGTGCCGGTGAAGTACCCGGATCTGACGGATGCGGACCGCAACCGGATCGAGCGGGAACTCGAGGTGATCGAGCAGAAGGACTTTCCGGGCTACTTCCTGATCGTGCACGACATCGTGACTTTCGCGAAAAGCAGGGGCATCCTGTGCCAGGGGCGCGGCAGCGCCGCCAATTCGGCGATCTGTTATCTGCTGGGCATCACAGCGGTGGATTCGATCTTCTACAAGCTGCCCTTCGAGCGGTTCCTCTCGGCGTTGCGGGATGAGGAGCCGGACATCGACGTCGACTTCGACTCCGACCGCCGCGAGGAGGTGATCCAGTACGTGTTCGACAAGTACGGCCGGCACAACGCCGCGCAAGTGGCGAACGTGATCAGCTACCGGCCCAAGAACGCGGTCCGCGACATGGCCAAGGCGCTCGGC
>CAYRUW010000162.1:0-4537 GCA_964427465.1 uncultured Diaminobutyricimonas sp. | reverse complement strand
CATGCCGATCAGGCAGTCGTCCTCGACCACGCAACCGTGCAGAACGGCGCTGTGGCCGACGCTCACGCCATCTCCCACGACCAATTCGATGCCGGCATCCGTGTGCATGGCCACGTTGTCCTGCACGTTGCTGCGTTCGCCGATCCGGATCCGGTCGGTGTCGCCGCGTACCACCGCCCCGTAGAACACGCTCGACTCGGCTCCCACCTCGACTGCGCCGATGACGGTCGCGTTCGGCGCTATCCACGCGCTGTCGGCTATCGCGGGCGTGTGGTCTTCGAACGGGATGAGCGGTGCCATGAGCCCAGACTAAGCGACCGGGCAGACCGGCTCACCACGACATCCGCTTGCTCGCGCGATGGCGTGCGCGGCGACGGCAGTCGGCGGCCGGCGAGGCGCAACGGTTAAACTGGCCCGATCATGGCCACTTTCGGGATGCTCTCCGACCGTCTCACCGCGACGTTCAAGAACCTGCGCACCAAGGGCA
Source organism: uncultured Diaminobutyricimonas sp. (assembly GCA_964427465.1). Classification (GTDB taxonomy): domain Bacteria; phylum Actinomycetota; class Actinomycetes; order Actinomycetales; family Microbacteriaceae; genus Diaminobutyricimonas. The sequence continues at coordinate 4,050 of CAYRUW010000162.1, read as the reverse complement.
AGCTGAGCCCTGCGGATGTCGATGGCACCGTCCGCGAGATCCGTCGCGCGCTCCTAGAGGCAGACGTCAACCTCGAGGTCGTCAAGACGTTCACCGCGAGGGTGCGGGAGCGGGCGCTCGGCGACGAGGTCAACCGCGCGCTCAACCCGGCCCAGCAGGTGGTGCAGATCGTCAACGACGAACTGGTGGGCATTCTCGGCGGAAAGCAGCGCCGGCTTGAGTTCGCGAAGCAGCCCCCCACCGTGATCATGCTCGCCGGGCTTCAAGGCTCGGGGAAGACGACTTTCGCGGGCAAACTCGCAAAGTGGCTCGCCGACCAGAGTCACACGCCCGTACTGGTCGCAGCCGACCTGCAGCGGCCGAACGCGGTCACCCAGCTTGAGGTCGTCGGCAGCAATGCGGGAGTCCCGGTGTTCGCACCGGAACCCGGCAACGGTGTCGGCGACCCGGTCAAGGTTGCCAAAGCCGCCATGAAATTCGCGCGAGACCGGCAGCACGACGTCGTGATCGTCGACACGGCGGGCCGGCTCGGTGTCGACGCGGAGCTCATGAAGCAGGCCGGCGACATCCGGAAGGCGATCGACCCCGACGAAGTGCTGTTCGTCATCGACTCGATGATCGGCCAGGATGCGGTGGCCACCGCCCGCGCGTTCCAGGACGGCGTCGACTTCACCGGTGTAGTACTCACGAAGCTCGACGGCGACGCCCGCGGCGGTGCTGCGCTCTCGGTCGCGAGCGTGACCGAGCGGCCGATCATCTTCGCCTCCACGGGCGAGAACCTGGGCGACATCGAGCCGTTCCATCCCGATCGGATGGCCAGCCGCATCCTCGACCTCGGCGACATCCTCACCCTCATCGAGCAAGCGCAGAAGGCGTTCGACGAAGAAGAAGCGCGTCAGGTCGCCGAGAAGCTCGCGAGCGAGACGTTCACGCTCGAAGATTTTCTCGCGCAAATGCAGCAATTGAAGAACATGGGCTCGATCAAGTCGATGCTCGGCATGCTGCCCGGCGCGAAGGGGATGCGCGAGCAGCTCGAGAACTTCGACGAACGTGAGATCGTGCGCACCGAGGCGATCATCCGCTCGATGACGCCCGCCGAGCGGCGCAACCCGAAGCTGCTCAACGGCAGCCGGCGCCTTCGCATCGCGAAAGGCTCGGGAATGACCGTGACCGACGTGAACTCTCTCGTGGCCCGCTTCGACCAGGCGGCGAAGATGATGAAGACCGTCGCGAAGGGCGGCACGCCGCAGATCCCCGGCATGGGCCCGATGCCGGGTGCGAAGTATTCCGGTGGCAAGAAGAAGCAGAAGAAGGGCGGCGGATCGCGCTCCGGCAACCCTGCCAAGCGCGCGGCCGAGAACGCGGCTCGCGCAGCCGGCCGCACGCCCGCATCCGCTGGTGGTTCCGGTTTCGGGCTCGGACAGCCGAAGCAGGAGGCGCCGAGCGAAGAAGAACTCGCGGCACTACAGAAATTCCTGGGCCGCTGACGCCGCCCTGCCTGCAAGCGCTGGATCGCCAGGTCGCAACCCCGCGATTCGGGCAATCGGGGCCGACGCAGAAGTCGCCGTATTCGTTGGGTGGCATGTGCCACGCCACGGCCCTACGTTGAGGCGTATGAGACGACTGTTCGCGCTGCCGCTGGCCGCGTTGCTGCTGGCCGGCTGTGCCCAATCGAACGCTGGCGGCACCGGCGCCGGACCGGCGCCGCACGATCCGATCGCACTGTTCGACGTGTGGCGCGTCGACGCACCGAGCGCCGGCGAAGACACCTGGCTGCGGTTCGACGCGCACGAATTCCAGCTCTGGCATGAGTGCTCGGTCGTCCACGCCTCGTGGCGAGTGTCGGGTCCGCTGCTCGTCGCGCAGCCCGGCGCCGTCGTACCAGGACCGGAATGCCAGCTCCCGCCGGGGCCGCCCGAGGTGCCGTGGCTGCAATCCGTGCGCTCGTTCGAGGTCGTCGAAGTGGACCTGGTGGAACTGCAGGATGCGTCGGGCGAGCTGGTGGCGACGCTCACGATCGACGGTGCGCCCAGCCCGCTCGGCGAGCACGACCAAGGCCTCGTGGAGCCGCCCGAGATCACCGACGAAGTGCGGGCCATGTTCGGCGAGGTAGCCGACCTGCCAGACGGCGTCGAACCGGCGACGGACATCGCCGGCCGCTGGGTTCCGGTCTCGAGCGAAGGCGACACCGAACCCTTCGCCGAATTCGAGTCGGACGGCACCTGGACCGGTTCCGACGGCTGCAACGGCAACGGCGGCGTGTGGGCGTCGAATGACCGCGGCAACTTCGTCGCCACCACGGGCCCGTCGACCCTCATCTTCTGCGAAGGCGCCCCGGTGCCCGCGTGGCTCGGCCAGGCGTACCTCGCCGGGCTGGATGCCGGCGAACTGGTGCTGCTGGACGCTCAAGGCGAAGAACTGGGTCGTCTCACGCCGGCCTAAGCCGTCGCTGGCGTGAGCAGGTCGACGAGATAGTCGACAACCGCCGCGCGATCGTCGTCGTGGCGGGCGGCGATCGAGAGTTGGCGCTGGTAGCCGGGGCCGTCGTCGATTATCGACTCGATCACGCGCAACTCGTTCGCGCAACCGAGCTTGCGGGCGATCGGGTCGAGCCGGTCGAGCAAGTCGAGGGTGTCGTCGATGACGGGGCGCTCGGTTCCCGAAACATCCACGATCGCATCGCATTCGAGGCCGTAGCGGGCCGAACGCCACTTGTTCTCGCGCACATACCAGGGCTGCAGCAGCGGCAGCGGATCGTCGTCATCGAGCCGGGCGACCAGGTGCTCGACGAGGCATTGCGTGAACGCCGTGAGCGCGGCCACCTCGCGAATCGTCGGCGGAGCATCGCAGATTCGCACCTCGACCGTGCCCCACTTCGGCGACGGTCGCACATCCCAGCGCACTTCCGTGTAATCGGCGATCACGCCGACCTTCACGAGGTCGTCGACGAGCTGTTCGTAATTGGCCCAGCCGTGCAGAGTCGGCGGCAACCCTGCGGTCGATGCCTGCTGATAGAGCATCGCGCGATTCGACGCGTACCCGGTGTCGATGCCCTCGTAATACGGACTCGACGCACTCAGCGCTTGCAAGTGCGGGTAATAGTTGAGCACCCCGGCCATCACTTTCACTGCTTTGTCGGGATGATCGACACCCACATGCACGTGCAGGCCCCAGATCAGCAATTGGGTGCCCCACCAGCGCATCCGGTCGACGAAGCTCAAGTAGCGCTCTTTGTCCGGGGTCACCTGCTGGTCTTCCGAACGGCTGAACGGATGCGTCCCCGCGCTCGCCACTTGCACGCCATGCTCGGCGGCGGCGGTCTGCACTTGCGCGAGCAGCGCGACCAGATCGTTCATCGCATCCGGCACTCGCTCGTGCGGTCCGCTCACGAGCTCCACGGTGTTGGTCAAGAATTCGGGGTTCGCGAGCGGGAACTCCGCGCGCGTGGGACTGACCTGCCGGATGATCTCGGGGCCCACGCCCTTCAGCTCGCGAGTGACCGGGTCTACGAGCACGAGTTCCCACTCGATGCCCACGGTCGAACGGGGGGATGCGGCGAAGTCGATGTCCACGCGGCCCCCTTCCGTCGAACGCCGGTCGCGCCATGATGCCAGACCCCGCTCGGATACGGCTCCGGCCGTTCAGGTTTCACTTGCGGAGCGCGCTGACGGCCTTCCTGGCCGGACGTTTCCCGGCAGTGGCGAAAATCTGCCAGAATAGTCAGTCGAGCCCGCGCCGCCCGACCCTCTAATCAGGCCTCGCGAGCGAATTCAGAGCTTTCCTGCCGGTGTGCCCCACGCTCTCGGCGAGCAGTTCAAACGTTTACACGACACAGGAGAATTGTGGCTGTCAAGATTCGTCTGAAGCGCCTGGGCAAGATCCGCGCGCCCTACTACCGGATCGTCGTCGCCGACGCGCGCACCAAGCGCGATGGTCGCGTGATCGAGGAGATCGGTAAATACCACCCGACCGAGGAGCCGTCGTTCATCGAGGTGAACTCGGAGCGTGCTCAGTACTGGCTCGGTGTCGGCGCCCAGCCGACCGAGCAAG
>CAYRUW010000161.1:0-4543 GCA_964427465.1 uncultured Diaminobutyricimonas sp. | reverse complement strand
GATCGGCGACGACATCGCCTGGCTCAAGCAAGACGCCGACGGAAGGCTGCGCGCGATCAACCCCGAAGCGGGACTCTTCGGTGTCGCGCCGGGCACCGGAATGTCCACCAACCCGACCGCGATCGAGACGCTCTGGGGCAACACCATCTTCACGAACGTCGCCTTGCGCGACGACGGTGACGTGTGGTGGGAGGGACTCACCGACGAGACCCCCGAGCACCTGATCGACTGGCGCGGCCAGGACTGGACCCCGGAGTCCGGCAGGCCCGCGGCGCACCCCAACTCGAGGTTCACGGTCGCCCTCGACCAGTGTCCGAGTCTCGCCGACGACTGGAACGACCCGAAGGGCGTCGTGATCGATGCGATCATCTTCGGCGGTCGTCGCGCGACCAACGTGCCGCTCGTGATGGAGGCGCGCGACTGGGATCACGGCGTGTTCATGGGCGCCACGATCTCGTCGGAGCGCACTGCCGCCGCCGAAGGCAAAGTGGGCGAGCTGCGGCGCGACCCGTTCGCGATGACGCCGTTCTGCGGCTACAACATGGCTGACTATTGGCAGCATTGGCTGGATGTCGGCGAACGGCTGCGCAAGAGTGGCGGTGTGCCCCGCATCTTCCAGGTCAACTGGTTCCGCAAAGACGAGCAAGGCCGGTTCATCTGGCCGGGCTTCGGCGAGAACGCGAGAGTGCTCGCCTGGATCCTCGACCGCGTCGACGGGCAGGTCGCTGCCAAGGACACCCCGATCGGCCTGATGCCGAAACCCGGCGACATCCCGAGCGAAGGGCTCGAACTCGACGACGCTGCCTGGAGCAAGCTGTTCGAGATCGACGCCTCAGCTTGGCTTGAAGAACTCGAAGACACCGAGCGGTTCTTCGAACAGTTCGGCGAGCGTGTGCCCGCGTCGCTGCACAACCAGCTGGAGCAGGTCCGTGCCGGTCTTGGTCGCTGATCCCGTGGCCTCCAACCTCTACACGAGTCCCGATCGCAACCTCGCGATGGAACTCGTGCGAGCGACGGAGGCGGCCGCGATCCGGGCCGTGCCGTTCATCGGACGCGGAGACAAGAACGCCGCCGACAAGGCCGCCGTGGATGCCATGCGCAAGTTCCTCGGCACCGTCAACTTCGATGGCGTCGTCGTGATCGGCGAAGGGGAGAAAGACCGCGCGCCCATGCTGTTCAACGGCGAGCGCGTCGGCACCGGAGACGGTCCGGCGTGCGACATCGCGGTGGACCCGATCGACGGCACGTCGCTGACCGCGGCCGGCAAGCCCAACGCGATCTCGATGATCGCAGTCTCCGACCGGGGCACGATGCTCGACGCGTCGTCAGTGTTCTATATGAACAAGATCGTGTGCGGACCCGAAGGCGTGGGTCTTGTCGACATCCGCAAACCGGTCGCCGAGAACATCAGGGCCCTCGCCAAGGCGAAAGGCAAAGATGTGGGCGAGATCCGGGTGGCCGTGCTCGACCGGCCCCGGCACGAACAACTCATCGACGAGATCCGCGCCGCCGGCGCAGGTACCCGGCTGTTGCGCGACGGGGACGTCGCGGCGGGGATCAACTCGGCCCGTTCCGGTTCCACGATCGACATGTGCATGGGAATCGGTGGCAGCCCCGAAGGCGTCGCGACAGCGTGCGCGATAAAAGGTCTCGGCGGACTCATCCAGGGTGTGCTCGCGCCCGGCAGCGACGAAGAGCGCCAACGGGGCATCGACGCGGGACTGCAATTCGACCATGTCTACGAAGGCGACGAACTCGTCAGGAGCGACAACACCTTCTTCGTCGCAACCGGAGTGACCGACGGCGACCTGCTCACCGGGGTGCGTCGCAAGGGAGCCATCATCTGCACGGAGAGCATCATTCTGCGCTCGCACTCCGGCACGGTCCGACGGGTGCTCGCCGAGCACCTCACCGAGAAATGGCTTGGTGAGGACGACTGAAGCACGCGGACGACAGCCAGAACGAAAGCGGGGCCGCCCAGAAGGGCGGCCCCGCTTCGTTCGTCAGGTCGGTCAGCTCGTGAGCGAGTCGACGTAGTCCTGGTTCTCCGCGATCCACTGCTCGACGACAGGCGTGAAGTCCTGCGGCAGCGGGTCGACGTTGTACATCACGTTCTCGAGCGAGTACAGCAGGTCCGAGCTCATCTTGAAGTTGCTCAGCCACTCGGCCAGCTGCGGGAAGTCATCCTCGAAGCCCGGGCGGGCAACCGTGTGGATGGACTCGGAGTCGCCGAGAGTGCCTTCCGGGTCTTCGAGGTCCCGGATCGCGAACTCGTCGTAGGCCCAGTGCGGACGCCACAGCGTGACCACGATGTTCTCATCGGCCTCGAGCGCGCCGCGAAGCTCCGCGAGCATCGCCGGCGTCGACGACGTGATGAATTCCATGCCCTCCAGGCCGTAGGTCGGAATCACCTGCTCCTGGGTGGCCTTGGTCAGACCCGCACCCGGCTCGATGCCCACGATGCGGTTGCCGAACGCATCCGCGTTGTCGGCGAGCTCGGCGATCGAGTCGATCGGCGCATCCTCGTTCACCGCGAAGGTGAGCACCGCATCCTCGTTCCACGCGCCGAGGTCCACGACGTTGTCGTACTCGTCCAGGAAGTGCTGGTGGGTCAGCGGCAGCCAGCCATCGAGCGCCACGTCGTAGTCGCCGGTGCTCAGGCCCGCGAACACGGGGCCGGCGTCGGCGTATTCGAGCGTGACGTCGTAGCCCTTCTCCTCGAGGATGAGCTTCCAAAGGTACGAAGCGGCTTCGCCCTCGGGCCAGCCGTTGAACACGCCAATGGTGAGTTCGGTCTGGTCCGTCGTCTGCTCCCCGCCGTCGCCACCGTTGTTGCCGGTGTCGGTCGCGCAGGCGCTCAGGCCCAGAACCGCTACGGAGCTGATGGCCAGACCGGCGATCAGTCGGTTTCTCATGGTGTTTTTCCTTTCGGCTCCCGTGCTGTGCCGGGAGCGATTGGGGACGTCGTGCCGCGCGGACCCTCGGTCAGGCCGAGGACCCTGCGGGCACCGTCTCGGCCGAATCGCTGTCGGCCGAGTCGTTCTCGCCAGGCGTCTCGCCTGACGAAGCTTTACGGGCGGACTTGGCGAACATGCCCCGGCGCCCGGTGCCGAGGCTCGCGGTCAACCGGTCGAGCAGGATCGCGAGAATCACGACCGAGAGGCCGGCCTCGAAGCCGAGGCCCACGTCGATCCGCTGGAGCGACTGGATAATGTCTTTGCCTAGGCCCGGCGCACCGACCATGCTCGCGATGACGACCATCGAAAGCGAGAGCATGATGATCTGGTTCACCCCGGCCATGATCGTCGGGCGTGCGAGCGGCAACTGGATCTGGCGCAGGATGCGGCGCGGCGGCGAGCCGAAGGCATGACCGGCCTCGACGACCTCCTTGTCCACACCGCGGATGCCGAGTTCGGTCAGGCGCACGCCCGGGGCCATCGCGAACGCGATAGTGGCGACCACGCCTGGCACGACGCCGACCCGGAACAAGATGATCGCGGGGATCAGGTACACGAAGGCCGGCATCGTCTGCAAGAAGTCGAGCACCGGCCGGATCGTCGCCGAGAACGCTGCCGAACGGGCGGCCCAGATGCCGAGCGGGATACTGATCGCCACGGCTATGAGCGCGGCCACGAGCGTGAGCGCGAGCGTGTCCATCGCGTTCTCCCATTGGCCGACGAACAGGATCAGCAGTAGGCCAACGAGCGTGCCGATTCCGAAACGCAGCCCTCTCGTGTAGCCGGCGAGCACGACGATCAAGGCCATGATGACCCAGAACGGCGGAGCGGCCAGTACCCAGTCGAACAAGTCGTAGACAGCAAGCGCGGCCGTGCGGACGGCATCGAAAATGAAACCGAAATAGGTGGTGATGAAGTCGACTATGGCTTCGACCCACGTGCCGAGGGGAATCCGGGGCATATCGTTCATGACTTGCCTCCTTGAGTGGCGGCCGGGGAATCGCTCTGCTCGCCGCCGTCGAGCGCTTCGGCGAAGACCGAGATGGGCAGCGTGGAAGGCGGCTGGACGACGGGGATCTCGCCCGTCGTGTCGACGTTGCCGAGCGCCGCCAAGAGGGTCACCCGCGGCACGACGCCGCGCAACCGGCCCTGATCGTCGACCACCGCAATGGGCAGCGCACTCTCGACCGCGGGCTCGACCAGATCGGCGAGCGCGGTGTCGGGGCTCACCTTGTGCAGCACCTCTTCGACCACCGAGCGCAGGTCGCTATCGCCGTGGCGGACCTGCCGGAGCACGTCTCGGTCGTAGACGGCGCCGAGGAGCTTGCGGTTGCGGTCGACGACGAAGGTCGCCGACGTCTGCAGGTCTCGCATCACGCGAAGCGCGGCCCGAGGCCCGGCCGAGAGCGGGACCACCGAACGGGCCTTCTCCATAACGCTGCCGGCGGTTAGCACACGCGCCCGGTCGACATCCTGCACGAACTGCGCGACATAGTCGTTGGCCGGGTCGGTAAGGATCTCTTCGGGCGTTCCGATCTGCACGATGCGGCCGTCGCGCATGACCGCGATCCGGTCGCCGAGGAACA
>CAYRUW010000160.1:0-4543 GCA_964427465.1 uncultured Diaminobutyricimonas sp. | reverse complement strand
ACGTGACAATGGGATCCCGCAGAATGCCTGAATCGAAGTCGTATTTCCTGTTGAAAAAGATCCACTCGATCACTTGAGGCTTCTCGCTTGGCACCTGGCGATTTTCTCAGCAGAAGCCCGTCTCGTGCATCCCCATTGAGTGGGGCAGCGCATCGCTTTCGACCCCTCCGGTTCCTCCATCGGGGCCGCTTCCGCTGCCTGCGACCGTCCCGAACTGCCTGGGCCTCGACCGAACGGCTCGAGAACTCATGCAAGTCGCGGCACCTCGTGGATCGAATCCCTCACTCGCCACGGTGATTCCTTCCTCAGGACGGCTGGGGTGCGCCCGGTTAGGGTTGGCTCGTGAGCGACGAGTTGCTTCAGATCGCCCGGCGGGTTGCGGCGGAGGCGGGGGAGCTTGTGCAGCGCCGCCGCCGGGAGGGCGTCGAGGTGCTTGCCACGAAGAGCACCTCGGTGGACATCGTGACCGCGGTGGACCGGGAGGCGGAGGCGCTCATCCGGGGCATGCTCGCCGACGCTCGGCCCGACGACGGGTTCTATGGCGAAGAGAGCGGCGCTGAGACGGGCACGAGCGGGCTCACGTGGGTCGTCGATCCGATCGACGGCACGGTCAACTTTCTCTACGGCCTGGCGCACTACGCGGTGAGCATCGCTGTGGTGGAAGGCGAGCCGGATCCGCTCAGTTGGCGTGCGATCGCCGGATGCGTGCACAATCCGGCGACCGGTGAGGACTTCCACGCGATGGCAGGCGGCGGTGCTCACTTGGGTGATCGCCGCTTGCACGTGGCTCCCGCGGTCGAGCTTTCGCACGCTCTCGTTGGCACCGGATTCTCTTACTACCCCGAGCAGCGCACGCGTCAAGCCCAGGTGGTGGCCAACCTGATCGGCAAAGTCCGCGACATCCGCCGCGCTGGCACTGCCTCGCTCGACTTGTGTTCGGTCGCCGCCGGCCGGCTCGACGCATACTTCGAACAGGGCCTCAACCCGTGGGATCACGCCGCTGGCGCGCTCGTCGCCGCCGAGGCCGGTGCGAGGGTGAGCGGTCTTCGCGGGAGGCGCGCGAACCACGAGTTCCTGTTGGCCGCAGGGCCGTCGGTGGCCGCGGCGCTCGAACGGGTGCTCGTCGAAAGCGGGGCGTGACCGCGATTTCGAGTGGCCCGAACGCGTTTCTGCCGCTAGCATTTACGAATCCGTTATCTTTGCGGCCCAACCAAACGCGAGGATGACGGCGGCTGAGAGACGTTTCGGGTTCGGCATTCTGCCCGTGCCTTTCTCGAAGGAGTGAACACCTGCAATTCCGTGACCTCGGCGAGCCTGAAGCCGATTCGAGCAGCCCGGACGATTCGTTCGCGCTGCTGGGCTTCGTACCCGAAAGTCATGAGAACTCGGCCGCGCCCGGATCGGCGCGCTGGGATGCCGGCGTAAGCCACGACGTGCCGGTGCATCCGGTGCGACAGCGCCGGGCGCACGACCGCAAGAGTCGCGATCGGCACGGACCGAGCCGCCGCTCCCAGGATCGGCCCGGTGCACACCAGCAGCACGAATCACGCGAACCGTCCGCGCGCGAACGGGAAGCTGCCATGCCCGCCAGCGGCCAGTCCGTCTCGAGGCGCGAATTGCGTGAGCGTGAGCGGGCAAACGACACCCGGGCGAGAGCTCGCCGGGCGGGACACTCGACCCGGTCCTCCCGGGGTCGCATACGTCGCGGCAGCGGGGTGAAGGCCGAAGCGACGATCAAAGCCGTCGCCGCCTTGCACCGGCCGCCGCTACGCAAGCGGATCGCGAAGAAGCTGCTGCCGGCCGGGGCGCTACTGTTCTCGGCGGCGTTGCTCGTCGGCACGACCCTGCCGGCCGGCGCGTTCGGACCGGCACCGGCGGTCGCGGGAGCGGAGCCGGAGGTCGTGAACATTATCGAGCCGAGCGCGTTGCAGTCGGTCACCGTCGCCGCGGGCGCACCCGCATCCGCCGCGAGAGACGAATACTCCGTCACCTCTTATGCGGAGATGCTCCGCCAGAAGTACGGCACCCGCAGCTTCGCTTATTCGACCGACTGGTCTGGGCCCATCCGCTGGCCGTTCCCGTTCGCGGTTCCCGTGAGCGCCGGGTACGGGTATCGGATCGCGCCTTGCCGTGGCTGCTCCTCGCACCACATGGGCGTCGACTTCACTCCTGGCTTTGGTCAGCCGATCTACGCGATTGCCGACGGCGTGGTGCTCACCCACGAAGAGGGCGGCGGATTCGGCAACCACGTCTACCTGCAGCACACCATCGACGGTCAAACCGTCGTCAGCCGTTACGCCCACATGCAGTGGGGGTCGAGCCCCCTGGTTGCGGGCGAGCCGATCGCGGTCGGCGATTTCATCGGGTTGGTGGGTTCCACGGGAACGTCGACGGGTGCCCACCTCCACCTCGAGATCCTCGTGAACGGTGCGCACGTCGACCCGTTCGCCTGGTTGAAGCAGCACGCTGGGTAGTCGCGCGTCCCGTGCGGACCGGTCCCACATCCCGGGGGATGCGCTTAGCGCTTTCAACGCTGTTGCTACGCGCGGACCCAGACCGTGGTGTCCGGCGGTAGTGTGCCGCCATCGAGCGGGTCGCTCGCGAGCAGAAGTTCACCTACGGGCAGTTCGACGGGCACCTCGCCCGCGTTGGCCACTACGAGCACCGGCCCGTTGCGGAATGCGACCAAGCCTTCGCCGTACCCGCGGACCCATTCGAGTGAGCCGTTGCCCAGGTCATAACGCCGTCGTAACGCCAGCACTGCGCGGTACAGCTCGAGGGTGCTTCCCGCGACGCCGGCCTGCACGTCGCGCGCATACGAGTGCCACTCCGGCGGCTGTGGCAGCCAGCTCTTGCCGGTCGGGCTGAAGCCGAAGGCAGGCGCGTCGGCCTCCCACGGTATCGGCACGCGGCATCCGTCTCGGCCGTAGCGTTGACCGCCGCTGCGGAACCAGGTCGGGTCTTGGCGCGCCTCGTCGGGCAGGAAGATCGCCTCCGGCAGCCCGAGTTCTTCGCCTTGGTAGAGGTAGGCGCTGCCGGGCAGCCCTAGCATGAGCGTTGAAGCCGCGCGGGCCCGGCGCAGTCCGAGCTCGGGGTCGGGCAGGCCGGGCGATTTGGGCCCCAGCCCGTGACCTTGCGGGTTGTCGGCGGTGACCGCGAGTCGACTCGCGTGGCGCACCACGTCGTGATTGCTGAGCACCCAAGTGCTCGGCGCGCCGACGCTCGAGAACGCGCGCAGTGATTCGTCGATCACGCGCCGGATCGCGGCCGCGCTCCACGGCGTTTCGAGGTACGAGAAGTTGAAGGCCTGATGCATTTCGTCGGGGCGTACCCAGTCGGCCAGTTTCGAGAGCGGTTCCACCCACGCCTCGGCGACGAGGATGCGTTCGGCGTCGAACTCTTCGAGCACGGCGCGCCATTCACGCCAGATCTCATGCACTCCTTCTTGCGCCCAATACGGCGGGGCCGGATGTGCGGCGTCGGCGCTGATCTCGGGTTCGAGCGGAACGACCGCGTCGGTGGATACGCCACCCATGCTGCCGGCGTTGGCCGGCGGAGTGTAGTCGGGCAGGCCGGCGACTTTGATCATGCCGTGCGCCACGTCGACCCGGAAGCCGTCGACCCCGCGCCGCAACCAGAACCTCAAGATCTCGCGGAACTGTTCGCGCACCCACGGATTGGTCCAGTCGAAGTCGGGCTGGGTGGAATCGAACAAGTGCAAATACCATTGCCCGGGCTCACCGTCGGCTTCGGTCACTCGAGTCCAGGCTGGGCCGCCGAACACCGACTCCCAGTTGTTGGGGGGCAATTCGCCATGCTCGCCCGAGCCGTCGCGGAAGATGTAGCGTGCCCGTTCCGGCGATCCCGGCGGCGCCGCGAGCGCCTCTTGGAACCAGCGGTGCGAACTGGAGGAATGGTTGGGCACGATGTCGACGATCACGCGCAGTCCGAGCTCGTGTGCTTGTGCGAGCATCCGGTCGAAGTCGTCGAGTGTGCCGAACAAGGGGTCGACTTGGCAGTAGTCGGAGACGTCGTAGCCGGCGTCGTTCTGCGGGGATGCGTAGAAGGGCGAGAGCCAGACCGCGTCGACGCCGAGGTCGGCAACTTGCGGTAGGCGTTCGGTGATGCCGGCGAGGTCTCCGATTCCGTCGCCCGAGGCGTCGGCGAACGAGCGCGGGTACACCTGGTAGATCACGGCTCGACGCCACCAGCGGTCGCCGGTTGCGGTCAAGGTCTGGACCGGCTCCGGTGTGGTTTCCGCGGTCGAGTCGAGTGGGCTCCCGGAAGTCATCGCAACACCCTACGACAACATGCTGAAGTACTGTAAACGCTTGCAGCAACCGGCAGTGCGACGGCTGCAATGCGGTGCGCCGGGAGGTGCGATTTCGCCCAGCGCAGACCCCTGTAATCGCTGTCGGCGGTTGCCGCCGCAGATGCTAACCTCTTACGGTGCCCGATTCGGGCACGTGCCCCGATAGCTCAGTGGTAGAGCACTTCCATGGTAAGGAAGGGGTCGTCAGTTCAATCCTGACTCGGGGCTCTG
>CAYRUW010000159.1:0-4555 GCA_964427465.1 uncultured Diaminobutyricimonas sp. | reverse complement strand
ACAGGTTCTACTCTCCGACCGAAGCCGTGGCGCTCGCCAAGGAGACCGGTTCGAAGAAGTTCGACTCGACCGTCGAGGTCGCTCTCAAGCTCTCGGTCGACCCCCGCAAGGCCGACCAGATGGTCCGCGGCACGGTCATGCTGCCCCACGGCACCGGCAAGACCGCCCGGGTCATCGTGTTCGCCACCGGTCCCGCGGCCGAAGCCGCGATCGCCGCAGGCGCTGACGAGGTCGGCGGTGCCGAGCTCATCGAGAAGGTCGCCGGCGGCTGGACGGACTTCGATGCGGCCGTGTCGACCCCCGAGCTCATGGGTCAGGTCGGCCGGCTCGGCAAGGTGCTGGGTCCGCGTGGTCTCATGCCGAACCCGAAGACCGGTACGGTGACTCCGGATGTGGCCAAGGCGGTTTCGGACATCAAGGGCGGAAAGATCGAGTTCCGGGTGGACAAGCACGCCAATGTGCACTTCGTGGTCGGCAAGGCCGGTTTCACGCTCGATCAGTTGCGGGAGAACCTTCGGGTCGCGCTCGATGAGATCAATCGCGTGAAGCCTTCCAGCTCGAAGGGCCGCTACATCCAGAAGGGCTCGGTCTCGACGACGTTCGGCCCCGGCATCCCCCTCGACGTCAACGCTCTGTAACCCCACAGGACGTGGCGCCGTAGCGCTGGTCCGGCGCGGGATCCCCACTTGGACCGCAAGGCGGCGCCACGTTCCTAAGGGACGGCGAGGACCAGCTTGCCGCGAGTGTGCCCTTGCTCAAGCAGTGCGTGCGCCTCGGCGGCTTCGGCGAGCTCGAAGACGCGGTCGATGTGCACTTTCACCGCCCCGGACTCGAGCAGCGCGGTGATTCGGTCGAGCGTGGTCGCGTCCGGCGCCACCTTGAAGGTCGTGGCGCGCTTTCCCGCGCTCCGGGCCTCGTCGAGGAAGCCAGGCCAACTGCCGGTCGGCACGTTGACGATCAGGCCGTCCGGCCGCAAGGTTGCGAGCGACCGGCTTCCCGTGTCGTCGTGCACATTGCCGATCAGGTCGACGACCACGTCGATGTCGCGCGCCACGTCTTCGAAGCGGGTCGTCCGGTAGTCGACCACTTCGCTCGCGCCCAGCTCACGCAACCAGTCGAGGTTGCGGTTCGAACCGGTCGCGATCACGTGCGCGCCGAAGTGTGCCGCGAACTGCACCGCGAAATGCCCGACCCCGCCCGCTCCGGCATGGATCAGCATCCGCTGCCCGGGCCGAGCCTGTGCCACGTCGACCACGAGACCCCATGCGGTTAGTGCCGCGAGCGGTACCCCTGCGGCTTGGGTGTGGCTGAGCGACGCCGGCTTTCTCGCCACGCTCAACGTCGGCACCGCGACGTACTCGGCATACGTGCCGCCGACCCGGGGCACCATCGCCATGCCGTACACCTCGTCCCCCGGCTGCAGCGGATGCGTCTCGTACGCGGCTTCTACGACCTCGCCGCTGAAGTCGAAGCCCAGTACGAACGGATATCGGGGGATCGCTGCGGAAACGCCGCGCCCGGCCCGTGTCTTCGCGTCGATCGGGTTGATGCCTGCGGCTCGGACCCGCACGAGCACCTCGGCGTTGACCTTGAGCGGCTCGGCCGCTTCCGCGAGCTCGAGCACCTCCGGGCCCCCGGTCTTGTGGATGACGATCGCACGCATCGCGCCTCCGAAGCCGTATCTGAAGGACCGTGCCGTCGCGCCGGCACGTCATCCATTCGACCACATCTGCTCGCCGGGTCGCCCACTGCGACCCGCCCGAATGCGCCGGAACCCCGGCAGGTCAGCCGGTGCCGAGCGCCTTGGCGACTTCGTTCCGGACCGCGTCCTCGTGCCGCTGCCGGCCTTCCGCCCTCGCGGGAACGCGCACGAGTCGCGCGTTCGGCAGATCTCGCGCCCAAGCTCGGGCGACATCCAAGGGATGCACGGGGTCGCGCGGCGCGGCTACAACCGTCGCGGGCATCCGCAGGCCGGCGAGTTCGGCCGCACTCACATAGGCCCGGTTGCGGGGGATCTCGATCAACCGGATCGCGCGCTCGGCCGCGCGCGGGGCCCGGATCTGCCGGATCAGGCCCGCCGCGGCGGGCTTCGACATGAGCTGGATCGCCTGATACTGGCTGCTTCGGCGGAAGCGCCACTCGGCCTCCTCGGCACCGTAGCCGGCAAGCAGCTGGCCGATCACTGGATACACCTGCAGGTTCGCCGGAAGCGGCCGATCGGTGAATGCGGGACGGATGAGCACGAGCCGTTCGACGTCGGCCGGCCGGTCGAGCGCGATCCTCAGGCAGAGCGCTGCCCCCATCGAGATGCCGACGAGGGTGATCGGACCGGCCGGAAGATCGAGTTCGCGCGCAAGAGCGTCCATCTGGAAGTCCGCCGGCCCGCCGAGCAACGGCGAGTCTCCGTGTGCACGCACATCCGGTGCGATCGCGTCTTCGGGCAATACCGGTTCGAGCAAGTCGAGCACTTGCCGGCGATCGCCACCGAGACCGTGTATTGCGACGACCATCATGGTGGGGCTGCCCTCGCTCAGCTCGCGCGGATGCGCTCCAGCAAGCGGTCGGCCAGCCCGACCAGCATGTGGATCTCGTTGTCGTCGCGGTCCACCCAGCACCACTTCGGTTCGGCGCAGACCGGTACGAAATCTTCATGTTGTTCCCACACCACGAGCGTGCGCTCGGCGCCGAGCACGTATTGCTGCCAGAACACCTGGCGCAAATAACTGCGCGGGATGCGGCGCCATGCGGAGGTCGTCGTCTTGATCTCGGCGAGTTCGACCCGCCCGCCACGCGACCTGATGCCATCGGGAGTTGCCAGGTGCCGGCGGTTGCCGTGCGCGTGGTAGAGCGTATCGCTCGGTTCGATGCCGTGGACCCGGCGCACCCATTGCGCGATGTGCGGTTCGCGCGCCCGGCCGTGGTCGGTGTAGGCGTTGCCCCAGAAGCTGCGTCCGAGCAGCTTGTCGAGCGCAACCTTCTCGATGGCGCCGATGCTCGAGAGTCTCGCCGCATCCGTGGCGGTGACCCCTCTGCTGCGCGCTTTGAGCCAGGCGACCCGGTCTGAGCGGTGCGCGACGATCCGCATCCGGTGGTCGGGCGCAGGCTCGTGCCACAGGTCGAGTGTCGGCTGCGCTGAACTCACCCGCTCATTCTCCCCCCGGCCACCCACGTTGCGGGCGCGCCCCGGCAGCGAGTCACGCAGGCCGCATCGAACAATTCATAGTCTTTACATAGCCAACACCAAGGTCGATCGGGAGAGTGGTGACGTGGCAGAGATCGAGAGAATGCGCCGGGCCGACGGCAGTCCCATCCGTGCACTCGTCGTCGACGACGAGGCCACGCTTTCGGAACTGCTGCAAATGGCTCTGCGCTACGAGGGCTGGGAGGTGCGCACCGCCGCCGACGGCCAGTACGCGCTGCGAACCGCACGGGAATTCGACCCCGACGTCGTCGTGCTCGACGTGATGATGCCCGATCTGGACGGGCTCGAGGTCATCCGGCGGCTGCGCGCCGACGGTCGCGACATGCCCGTGCTGTTCCTCAGCGCCAAGGATGCCGTCGACGACCGGATCGCCGGGCTCACCGCTGGCGGCGACGACTAGGTCACCAAGCCGTTCAGCCTCGAAGAAGTGGTGGCCCGGTTGCGCGGGCTCGTGCGGCGCAGCGGCCTGCTGCTGGCGAGCCGCGACTCACCGGAACTGCGGGTGGGGGATCTCGTGCTCGACGAGGAGAGCTACGAAGTGCGCCGCGGCGATGTTCCGGTGAAGCTGACCGCGACCGAGTTCGAACTGCTGCGGTTTCTGATGCGCAACCAGCGTCGCGTGGTGAGCAAGGCACAGATCCTGGACCGCGTGTGGAGCTACGACTACGAAGGCCGGGCGAGCGTGGTCGAACTGTACGTCTCCTACTTGCGCAAGAAGCTCGACGCGCTCGGCCCGCCGATGATCCACACCGTGCGCGGCGTGGGCTATCTGATCAAGGCCGCCACGTGAGCCAGGCGCCGCCACCCGGAACGTCCACAAGCCGGGAAACCGGCATGCACGACGGGCGCCCGGCAGCCGGGCAGGCGACCGCGAGCGAACATGCGCCGTGGTCTTTGCAGCGACGGCTCGTCGCCGGCATCCTCGCCCTGCTCGCGGCGACGAGCGTCATCGTCGGCACCCTCAGCGTCGCCGCGCTGCATTCCACCCTGATCGGCCGGGTGGACTCGCAACTGGACGAGGCGGCCCGGTACGCGCAACAGCTCGCTCCCGACGTCGGAAACCTGCTGCGCGGCCAGGGCACGGGTGCCATCGGGCTGCTCGTGGTCGGATCCGAGATCGTCGGCGGCCGCTACATCGGCCCCGGCGGCGAGCCGAGAACGCTGACCGCCGAGCAAGAGCGCTCGCTGCTCACCGCACGGCCCGGCCGGCCGCCGGTGACCGTCGAACTGGGTGCCGAATTCGGCACCTATCGTCTGATCGCCGTGCAAGGAGGCGGCGATTCCGAGCTCATTATCGGCCTGCCGCTCGACGACGTGCAGGCGACCACGGGCATCGTCGGAGCGGTCGTGGCG
>CAYRUW010000158.1:0-4595 GCA_964427465.1 uncultured Diaminobutyricimonas sp. | reverse complement strand
ATCCGAGAGTGGTCTCGTGCAGTATCTCCGGATTCGGTGAGAACGGGCCGCGCAAGAACATCCCGGCATACGACGCGATGATCCAGGCGTGGGCGGGCGGGATGAGCCTGACCGGCCATCCCGGCTCCCCTCCCTCCCGCATGGGCCTTCCGATCGGTGACCTCGCGGCCGGCATGTACGCGGCGCTCGCGTGCGTCGCCGCCTATGCGTCCAGCCGCAGCACCGGCAAGGGCGCACATATCGACGTCGCGATGTTCGACGCGCAACTGGCGTTGCTCGTCTATCAGGCGGTCTACTACCTGATCTCCAAGGAGGTTCCCGGACCCCAGGGCGCCGGGCATTTGAGCATCCCCACCTACCGCTCTTTCTTGTGCGGCGACGGAGCGTACGTGATGGTGACCGCGAACACGGAAGCTATGTGGCGTTCCATGTGTGAGGTGCTCGGACTCGAGCAACTGCTGGGCGATGAGCGCTTTCTCACCAACGCTTCGAGGCTCGAGCACGCACAGGCGCTGTGGAACCTCCTGGAGCCTGCTTTCCAGGGGCGCGAGAGCGTCGAACTGGTCGATGCGCTGCTGGCCGCTGGGGTGCCCGCCGCTCGCGTCAACTCGGTCGCGGATGCGCTCGCCGACCAGCAGACGCAAGCGCGGAACATGGTGGTCGGACTCACCACGCACGACGGGTCGGTGGTCGAGGTGCCCGGCAACCCGATGAAGTCGCCGGGCGCACGCGCGGACGAGGACTTCGTGGCGGCCAGCGCCTTGGGCGCGAACACCGTCGAGATCCTCATGGAACTGGCATCGCTGAGCGAGCAGGAGATCGCGAGGCTGCAAGCAGCGGGGGCCGTGGGGCCGTTCGCGCCATGAACGGCCAGCACGAACTCGCCCTCACGCACCTGGCGGATTTCCTCGCCGTCGGAGCGCATGCCGCACTCCGGTACGACATCGACTCGCTACTCGCCCTCGGCGATCGGGTACGGCGGTGGCCCGAAGTGTCGGGCCCTGCCACCACGACCGCCGAGGCGCACCAGATTGCGATCTACGATGGCCTGGCCGCCCACTTGCTGGACTGGGACGATGTCATGCTCGGCGTGCCGAATCATCCGGGCACCGTGATCTGGCCCGCGCTGCTGGGCGCCGCGAGCGCGCAAGCGCGGATCGTAGACCTCACGCGAGCGTTTGCCGAAGGACTTGGCGTGGCGAGCGAATTGTCGGCGGCGTTAGGCCGCACGCACTACGAGCGCGGCTGGCATGCCACAACGACCATCGGGCGGATGGCGGCCGCATACGCCGCGGGCTTCGCCCGGTACGCGGACCCCGGCCTGGCGTGGACGGCGATGCAATTGTCCGCGGTCCAGGCCAGCGGCGTATCGGACGTCTTCGGCACCTCGGTCAAGCCGCTCCAAGTAGGCCTCGCCGCCGGTGGCGCCGCGCACGCTGCGATCCTCGCAGAGCACTTCCGCGATGTGCCCGATGTGCTCTCGCCAGACACCGCCCTAGGCGGCATTCTCGGGGTTCAGCGCGCCCCCGAACAACGGGAATCCTATTCGGATCCTGCCCACGGCGACGATCTGCGCGTGAAGGCCTACCCGTGCTGCTATTACGCCCACGCACCGGTGCTCGCCGCGATCCGCTTGCACGCATCGGAAGGTCCGCCGGACCCGTCCGCGCAGCTCGTGGTCAAGGTCAGTCCAGGCGCCGCGCGGGTCTGCAAGGTTTCGGAGCCCAGGACCGTGGACGAGGCGCGATTCAGCATCCAGTACCTCGTCGCCGCGGCAGCGGAGCACTGGGCGGACGGAGCTCTCGGCTTGCTCGACGGGTCCTTGCTCGCCTCGAACAGCGTCGCCGATGGAGCTAAGCGGATAGTCGTCGAGGTGGATGAGGGAATGGCGGACATGGCCGCCACCGTCCAGAGCCCCGGCCAAGCCGTGAGCCTTGACCTCGCCCAACCGGATGCCGCCATGAGCCGGCAGCTCGTACGCGAGAAGGCCCGGCAGCTGCCCGAACCGATCCGGGAGCTGATCTCCGAATGCATCGCGGAGGACCCCGCGAAGCGCCAGGCCTTGCTCGACCGGCCGGCTTCTGCTCTGACCACCCCGCTGAACAGCAATCGAGAATGAAACGGAGACATCGATGGTGACCATGATCTCGCTCTTGAAAAGAGCGGA
The DNA here is from genome assembly GCA_964427465.1 of uncultured Diaminobutyricimonas sp. Classification (GTDB taxonomy): domain Bacteria; phylum Actinomycetota; class Actinomycetes; order Actinomycetales; family Microbacteriaceae; genus Diaminobutyricimonas. The sequence goes on along the minus strand of CAYRUW010000158.1, from coordinate 2,428 downwards.
GAACTTAAGTTTCGAAGAGTTCCAGGCCTGGTACGACCAGCACGCGATCGCGGCCACGACGATACCGGGCTTGCGGCACTACTACGTGAACTCGGCAACCTCCCCCGACCAGGTCTGGGATGCGGTCTCGATGCTCACCTTCGACGACGAACAGGCAATGACCGCCGGGCTCGACAGCGCAGAGGGAAAGCGCTCGCGTGCCGACACGCTCGCGCACGTCTCGCGCCGCGAGGTGCTGGTCGTGAACCGGAAAGAGGTGAACCTGCCGTAGACGCCTGAGGTCTCGATACGCGCTCCGCGCTACTCGACCCACAGGGGCTCGCCGGGGGTCGAGTAGCGCGGCCGCGGGCGGTCGCGCGTACCGAGACCCACCACCATCGCGTCAGGGCACGCCGGGCCGATGCGCGCCTCGAAGGCACGGGATGGGCCTGGGCTACTCGACCCACAGGGTCCCGATACGCGCTTCGCGCTACTCGACCCACCGATGCGCTGGGTCAGGCCGCGAGGAGGGAAGCTGCGACCTGCTCCGCGATCTGCACGGCGTTGAGCGCGGCGCCCTTTCGCAGATTGTCGTTGCTGACGAACAGCGCCAGGCCGCGGCCGTCCGGCACGCCCTCGTCTTGCCGGATCCGGCCGACGAAACTCGGGTCCTTGCCGGCCGCTTCGAGCGGAGTCGGCACGTCCGCGAGCGCCACCCCGGGTGCCGTAGCGAGCAGTTCTCTGGCGCGCTCCGGACTGATCGGATTGGCGAATTCCGCGTTGATCGCGAGCGAGTGGCCCGTGAACACGGGAACCCGGACGCAAATGCCGCTGACGAGCAGGCCCGGCAGTTCGAGGATCTTGCGGCTCTCGTTCCGCAACTTCTTCTCTTCGTCGGTCTCGCCCATGCCGTCGTCGACGAAACTGCCGGCCTGCGGAATGACGTCGAACGCGATCGGCTTCGGGAAAGCGCTCGGCTCCGGGAAAGTCACGCCCGAAGCGTCGTGGAGGAGGCTCATCGGGTCTTGCTCGAGCACCGCACGAGCCTGTTCGAGCAATTCCTCGCCGCCCTTGAGGCCCGCGCCCGACACCGCCTGGTAGGTGCTCACCACGAGGCGCTGCAGCCCCGCTTCGTCGTTGAGCACCTTGAGCACGGGCATCGCCGCCATGGTCGTGCAGTTCGGGTTCGCGATGATCCGCTTCTTCGCATCCGCGATCCGATCGGGATTGACTTCGCTCACGATGAGCGGAACATCGGGGTCGCCCCGCCATGCCGATGAGTTGTCGATCACGAGCACGCCCGCCTCGGCGAAGCGCGGCGCGTGCACGCGGCTCATGGCCCCGCCAGCCGAGAAGATCGCGATGTCCAGCCCGGAGGGATCGGCGACCCCCGCGTCTTCGACCACGATCTGCTCGCCACGCCAGGGCAGCGTCGTACCGGCACTGCGCTCGCTCGCGAAGTACCGGATTTCGGCCACCGGGAAGTCCCGCTCCTCGAGCAGCCGGCGGACGACAGTTCCGACCTGACCGGTGGCTCCGACGACGCCTATGCGTACGCCCTGCGGGGTGTCCATTTCATGCTCCTGACTGCGATGTTCGTTCAGCGGCCCGTGCCTGCGTAGACGACGGCGTCGTCTTCGCCGTCGAGCTCGAATGCGGTGTGCACGACGCGCATGGCTTCGTCGATGCTGTCGGCTCTCGTCACGACCGAAATGCGGATCTCGCTGGTCGAGATCATCTCTATGTTGATGCCCGCGTCTGAGAGCGACTTGAACAGCTTCGCGCTCACGCCCACATTGGTGCGCATGCCCGCGCCGACGAGAGTGAGCTTGCCGACCTGATCGTCGAATTGCAGGCTCTCGAACCCGATCTGCGCCTTGTTGCTCTCGAGCAACTGCATCGTCATCGCACCGTCGGAGCGCGGCAGAGTGAACGAGATGTCGGTGAGCCCGGTCTTGGCGGCCGAGACGTTCTGCACGATCATGTCGATGTTCGCACCGGCATCCGCGATGATCGTGAAAATCTGCGCGGCCTTGCCGGGCACATCCGGTACCCCGACGATCGTGATCTTGGCCTCGCTCAAGTCGGCGGCGACACCGGCGATCATGGGCTCTTCCACTCGTTCTCCGTCCCCCGGGTTGTGGACCAGCGTGCCCTCGTTGTTGCTGAACGAGGATCGTACATGGATGGTAACCCCGTGCCGTCTGGCGTATTCCACCGCGCGAATAAACAGCACCTTGGAACCGCCCGCGGCGAGTTCCAGCATCTCTTCGCTCGTGATGCGCTCGATCTTGGTCGCGCGCGGCACCACGCGAGGGTCGGCGGTGAAGATGCCGTCGACATCGGTGTAGATCTCGCACACATCCGCCGACAGCGCGGCCGAGAGCGCTACGGCCGTGGTGTCCGAACCGCCGCGGCCGAGGGTAGTGATGTCCCTGGTGTCGCGATT
>CAYRUW010000157.1:0-4606 GCA_964427465.1 uncultured Diaminobutyricimonas sp. | reverse complement strand
ACGTCGCCGACCTTGCGCATTCGCATGTAGCGGCGGCCCGTGCGCTCGAGGCGGGAGGGGCACTCGAGGCGGCCTACAACCTGGGCAGCGGCGAAGGAGTCTCGGTTCGCGAGATCATGACCGCCGTGGCCGAGGTCACCGGCATCGAATTCACCCCCGAGATCGGGCCGAGGCGTGCGGGCGATCCCGCCCGGATCGTGGCATCGGGGGCGCTCGCGGCGCGGGACCTCGACTGGCGGATGCGGCACGACCTGCGCGAGATGATCGCGAGTTCGTGGGAGGCACGCAAGCGGGCGGACTGATTCCTGGGTCGCGATCGGGGGCTGTCGGCCGCCGGCACGTGCCGTTGCTCGCGCCCCGGCGAAGCCGCACGACCGGGATCGAAAGCGGACTGAGACACTCCCCGGCGTGCCGCAACCCTGATCTTGTGGTGGAAGGTTCTAAGATTCCGGGCTTGACTTACGCCGAACTACACGGGTGTAATTATCCGTAGCTAGAGCGCACCGGGGATCGGTGAAAAAGGGGAGGCGGAATGACTATGGTCGCACGGCGGGTGGTGCCCGAAGACTGGTTCGTCGATCCGGTACGCCTGGGCGTACCGGGAGTGCGCAAGCGCACCGACGAAGACGAGGACGATCCGCTTTCCTGGCAAGCGGATGCGCTGTGCGCCCAGACGGACCCCGAGGCGTTCTTTCCCGAGAAGGGCGGCTCGACCCGCGACGCCAAGCGGATCTGCACGTCGTGCGAGGTTCGCGCCCAGTGCCTCGAGTATGCGTTGCAGAACGACGAACGGTTCGGCATCTGGGGCGGCCTCTCCGAACGCGAACGGCGCAAGCTCCGCAAGCGCGCCTGACCGGCGCAACCGGTCGGCCATCGCGGGCGCATCCGTTTCGCGCTGCATGCGCACGCCTGCGCGGCCAAGCACATTCCCGCGCATAGTCTGGGTCAAATGCAGCCGAGAGTGACCGCGATACTCGTCGCCGACGAGGGGAACGAGTCCCTCGAGCGCACCCTCGCCGGCCTGGCCGCACAGACCCGCCCGCCCGAAGCTCTCGTGATCGCCGAGGCCGGTACGACCGACGACTCGGTCGCGCAACTGGCCGGCCGGCAGGCCACGCACGTTGTGCGCACGCGACGTGTCGCCTTCGGCCAGGCCGTGAATGCCGCACTGCGCTCGCTGCCCGAACCGGAAGGCGAGAACGAGTGGCTGTGGCTGCTCACCCAGGACAACGCGCCGCATCCGCGGGCGCTTGCCGCGCTCGTGGGCGCGGTGGAAGTCGCGCCCAGCGTCGCAGTGGCCGGTCCGAAACTCATGCGCGGCGACGACGAGAGCATGATCGCAGAATTCGGCACGACCATGACCGGGTTTGGCGCGGCCGTGCCACTCGTCGAGGACGAGCTCGACCAGGCTCAGCACGACGAAGAGAGCGATGTGCTCGCCGTGGCTGCACCCGGCATGCTCGTGCGGCGTTCCATCTTCGCGGCCCTGGCCGGCTTCGACCCGGCCCTGCCGAACATCGACGCCGCACTCGACTTCTGCGTTCGAGCGCGCCTGACCGGCCATCGGGTGATCCGGGTGCCGGGCGCGAAAGTCACCGGTTCGGGCGGGTTGGAACGGTTCGAACGCTCCCGAGGGCGCGGCAGCACAGCGCTGAAGGCGAGAATCGCGCAATTGCATCGGCGCCTGGTTTACGCCATGCCGTGGGCACTGCCGCTGCATTGGCTCTCGCTACTGCCGTTGGCCGTGCTGAGATCGCTGTGGCACTTGCTGGCCAAACGACCGGGCGCCGTGCCCGCCGAACTCACGGCGGCGGTCGTCGTCGCGTTCCGCGGCGGCGTCGGTGCCGCGAGGCGGAACCTGCGCCGTACCAAGAAGGTCGGCTGGTCGGCGATCGCGCCACTGCGGATGCGGCCCGGCGAGCTGCGCGAGCGGCGCGCGGGCGAACGGGCCGCGCGCCGGGCGATTGCCGAACCGGATCGCAAACGAGCGCCGAAGTTCTTCGGCGGCGGCATCTGGCTCGTTGTGCTCGCCGCACTCGTGGGCGCCGTGTCGTTCGGCGCGCTCATCGGCGCGCCGGCCTTGATGGGCGGTGGCCTCGTGCCGCTGAGCGAGGACATCGGTGAAATCTGGGCCGCGCTCGGCTACGGCTGGCGTGAAACCGGTCTCGGCTTCATCGGTGCCGCCGATCCATTCCACTACGTTCTCGCCGTGCTCGGCTCGCTCACCTTCTGGTCGCCGTCGACCGCCGTGGTGGCGCTCTACATCGCCGCACTCCCGCTCGCCGCGCTCGCCGGCTGGTGGTGCGCCGCCCGCTTCACCGACCGGGCTTGGGCCGCCGTCGCCGGGGGCGCCCTCTGGACCGTGGCACCGCCGTTCCTGGACGCCCTCAACGACGGGCGGCTGGGCGCGGTGATCGCGCACTTGCTGCTGCCCTGGCTCGTACTCGCTGCGGTGAACGCGGCGCGGTCCTGGGCCGCAGCCGCGACGGCAGCCCTGCTGTTCGCGGCTACCTCCGCCTCCGCGCCCGTGCTCGTGCCCGCCCTGCTGGTCGCTTGGCTCGCGTGGTGCCTGGCCAGGCCGGGCGCGCTGCATCGCCTGGCCTGGATGCCGCTGCCCGCACTCACCCTGTTCGCGCCGCTCGTGGTGCAGCAGCTCGGTCGCGGCCGGCCGCTCGCGCTGCTCGCCGATCCCGGAGTACCGCTCGCGAGCGACCCGGCGCCGGCCTGGCAGCTCGCCCTCGGATTCGCCGAGCAGGGTCTGCCCTCGTGGAGCGCAGTGCTGCCCGGAGAGTTCTCGACCGCAGCCGTATTGGCGCTCGTCGCACCGCTGGTCGTGCTGGCGATGCTCGCGCCGTTTCTGCGCGCGAGCGCTCTCGGCGTGTTCATGTTCGCTCTCCTGGGCATGGTCACGGCCGCTGTCGCCGGGCACGCGCTCGTGGCGTTCACGGGCGGCACGAGCATCCCGGTCTGGGCCGGCAGTGGTCTCAGCCTGTATTGGCTCGGGCTCGTGCTCGCGGCGGTGATCGCCGTCTCAGCGATCCGCCGATCTACGGTGCTCAGCATCGTCGCGACGGGAGCGGGCGTGCTCTTGGCGCTCCCGTTGCTCGCGGCCGGCCCGGCCGCGACACGGCTCGTCGCCGCATCGCCGGGGCGGATGCTGCCCGCCTTCGTGCATGCCGAGGCGCAAGCGGACCCGCATGTCGGCACGCTCGTGCTGGGCGCCGGGCCCGACGGCGCGATCACGGCGGGCGTGCACCACGGCCAGGGGACCACTCTCGACGAACGGTCGACCCTGGCCGCGACCGATCCAGAAGTGACCGAAGGGGAGCGCAGATTGGCCGCTCTCGCTGCCAATCTCGTCGGGGCGAGCGGGTACGACGCGAGTAACGCCCTCGCCGAATCCGGCATCTCGTTCGTGCTGCTCGATCTCGAAGCTCCCGAAGAGCGGGCGAACCTGTTGCAAGCGATGTCCAACCGGCTCGACCTGCAGCCCGCCCTCGCGCCGGTCGGGCAGACGACCACGGGGCTGCTCTGGCGCGCGCACGACCCGGCGACGGCAAGCGGTGCCGACGAGACCGCGACTGCGACCAGCGGCACGATCCTCGCCGTGCAAGGGGTGGCGTTCGCGCTCACTCTGCTGCTCGCGGTGCCCACCCGTCGCCCGATCCGGTCGCGCAAGACCGAAGATTCGGAGCCGATCGATGAGGAACCGGATGAGTGACCACGGCACCGGCAGGTTGATCGCGGTGCGCAGTGCTCGCGCCGTTGGAGGCGTCGTCGCAGTGGGTGCACTTGCTCTCGTCGTGGCCGCCGCGTCGGTGCTGCCCTTGCCGCAGGCAGGCACCACCACGGCACCGAGTGTCACAATCGCGCCCGAGACGGGGCCGCAGCGTTTGTCGTGTTTCGGACCGCTGCTGCGGATGACGGATGCGGGCGCGGAGGACGCAGCGCCCGTGGCCGCTGTGGGGACCGTGCAGGCGGTGGCCGGCTCGACCGGTCAAGTGCAGACCTCCTATTTCGTGGCACCGGACCTTGCCCCGGCACCGACTGGCTCACCGGCGCGCGCGAGTTCGGTGACGGTGGACCCGCTCGAATCGGGTCTGCCGCTCGTGGCCGCCGCGCAAACCCAGAAAGTGGGGCTCGAGAGCCTGCGCGGTTTCGCCGCCATCGGCTGCGCCCCGACGTCAGGCGAGCAATGGCTCGTCGGCGGTTCGACCACGGTCGGCCGAACCACGTTGCTCAACCTGCTCAACCCGACTCCGGTCGCAGCGGTCGTGCACCTCGAGGTGTGGGGCGAAAGCGGCCCGATCGACGCATCCGGCGCCTCGGGGATCACCGTTCCACCGGGCGAGCAGCTCGTTCTGCCGCTTTCGGCATTCGCGCGGGATGTCGCACAACCGGTAGTGCGCGTGACCAGTCGCGGCGGTCAGGTCGTGGCGGCCCTCCAGCACTCGGTCGTTCGTGGGCTCGAGCCCGGCGGAGTCGAGACTATTCCGGCGAGCGAGCCGCCGTCGACACGACAGGTCATCCCCGGCGTGCGGATCGTCGACGCCGCTCTCGTGCAGAGCAAGGTCGGTCAGGAAGGCTACGCGGACCTTCGGCCCGT
>CAYRUW010000156.1:0-4621 GCA_964427465.1 uncultured Diaminobutyricimonas sp. | reverse complement strand
GCCCGGCCATGCCGGCACGCCGGGCTATCCGGGTGCTCCAGGTTGGGCCGGTGCTTCGGGGGCGGTGCCTGCTCCCGGTTCGGCCGGTGCTCCCGGCTACACGGGCGTACAAGGTGCGAGCGCGCAGAAGACGCAATCGACTTCCGCGCCTGGAATCGACACGCTGTTCGCGTCACCGTTCGGCGAGACGGACTCGCGCGAGCTCACGGGAGTGCAAGAGAAACCGGTTCCCGCGGAGCCTGCGGGCCGGTCGCGTGGTGCGGCGCGGCGCATCCCGAAGACAGAGCGCGTGCTGCTGTGGATCGCCGGATGCCTTGCCGCGACCCTCGCGCTCATCGGACTGTTCGCGCTCGGCACCCAATTTCCGATGCCGGCCGGATCGGCTGCGACGTCGGCTGCCGACCTGGAACCGGCGGACGAGCCTGTGCTCGCGCCCGGGGAGCCCTTGCCCCCCGGAGAGTACGAATGGTCGGCGCTGCAGGGCGGCGAGTGCGTCTTGGAGTTCGATTCGGCCTGGCAGCAGCGTTTCGCGGTCGTCGATTGCGGTGAACCGCACGCGGCCCAGCTTCTCGTCCGTGCCGCGTTCCAGGCCGGAGACGAAGCACCGTTCCCCGGTGCCGAACAACTGCAGAGCACGGCCGCGGGTCTGTGCGAGGCTCCCGCCGTGCTCGATTACGCGGCCGCCGCCGCATTCGACGACCTGGTGATTGCTGCGAGCTTCGCCGCGGATGAAACGCAGTGGGCTGAGGGCGAGCGCGACTACTTCTGCTTCGTGGCGCGCTCATCGGGCGAAACGCTTACGGCGAGCCTGCTCGCGGTGGAAAAGCCGACCGAGTAGCGCCGCTACTTCGCGGGAGCGTCGACGAGTTCGTGCACGCCCTCGAGTACCTCGTCGGGCCGGAACGGGTAGCGAGCGATCTCCGCCTGGTCGCTGATTCCGCTGAGCACGAGCACGGTGTGCAGGCCGGCCTCGATGCCGGCGACGACGTCGGTGTCCATCCGGTCGCCGATCATCCCGGTGTCCTCGGAGTGCGCACCCAGCCGGTTGAGCGCGGCGCGGAACATCATCGGGTTCGGCTTGCCGACGACGTAGGGCAGCTTGCCGGTCGCCTTCGTGATCAACGCGGCGACCGCGCCCGTGGCGGGCAGCGGACCCTCGGCGCTCGGACCGGTCGCATCCGGGTTCGTGGCGATGAACCTCGCGCCCTTGTCGATCAGCCGGATGGCCTTCGTGATCGCCTCGAACGAGTAGTTGCGAGTCTCGCCGATCACGACGAAGTCAGGGTTGTATTCGGTCATCACGAAACCTGCCTCGTGCAGGGCGGTGAGGATGCCCGCTTCGCCGATGACATAGGCAGTACCGTTCGGTTGCTGCGCCTTCAGGAAGTCCGCGGTCGCCAGTGCCGAGGTGAAGATCGACTCTTCGGGCACTGCGAGCCCGGAGGCGCGCAACCGGGCGCTGAGGTCGCGGGCCGTGAACATCGAGTTGTTCGTCAGCACCAGGAACGGCGTGTTCGACGTCTTCCATTGACGAAGCAGCTCTTGCGCACCGGGCAGGGCCTTGTTCTCGTGAACCAGCACGCCGTCCATGTCGGTCAGCCAGTTCCTGATCTGTGCTCGCTCCCGCATCCCGTCAGCCTATCCAGGCCCCGGGCCCGGGCCACGCACTTCGCCCGCATTGCTACGCAGACGGCGGTTCAAGCGGATGCGCCGGGCAGCGCTGCCAGCCGGGCGGCGTGGCCGAGTCGCTTTCGCATCACGTCGATCGCATCCGGGTTCGAGTCGACGAGTACGAACCTGCGGCCGAGTGCATGTGCCGCGGCTCCGGTGGTGCCGCTGCCGGCGAAGAAGTCGATGACCCAGTCGCCTGGGGCGCTCGAGGCCTGCACGATCCGGCGCAGGACGCCTTCGGGCTTCTGGGTTGCGTACCCGGTTTTCTCCCGCCCGGTCGGCGAGACGATCGTGTGCCACCACACGTCGGTCGGCAGCTTGCCGCGCGCGGCTTTCTCCGGAGTGACCAGCCCGGGCGCCATGTAAGGTTCTCGGTCGACTGCGGCCGAGTCGAAGTGGTAGCGATCCGGGTCTTTCACGTAGACGAGGATGTTGTCGTGTTTCGCCGGCCAGCGGGACTTGCTGCGTGCACCGTAGTCGTACGCCCACACGATCTCGTTGAGAAAGCAGTCTCGGCCGAAGAGCGCGTCGAGCGCGACCTTCGCGTAATGCACCTCTCGGTAGTCCAAGTGCAGATAGAGCGTGCCGCGATCGTCGAGCAGCCGCCACGCTTCGGCGAGCCGGGGTTCCAGAAACGCCCAGTAGTCGGCGAACCGGTCGTCGTAGCTCGATAGCGCGAGCTTCACCGTCTCGTAGGTTGCGCCTTGGAACCCGACCCGGTCGCCGTTCGGCGAGCGCACCGTCCGGATACTCTGCCGGGCCTGCGCGCGTCCGGTATTGAACGGCGGGTCGAGGTACACGAGCCGGAATGCCGCGTCCGGCAGCTCCGCAGTGGCCGCCAGGTTGTCGCCGTGCACGATGAGGTTCGGCCCGTCTGGCGCCCAGATCCCGGTTGCGGCTGTCACGCCTGCAGATTAACAGCAGGCAGGCTGCGGCTGCGCTTGCAGCGTGAGCGCACGAACCGGTCGCTAGGGCGCGAGCACGAGCACGCCTGTCAGTGAGATCCCAACGGCGAGGGTGGTTGCGATCGCGCCCAGCGCGGTTGCACGTCCGCCGCTGCGGAACATCTCGATCAGGCGCACGCCGGTTCCGAGGCCGAGCATCGCGATGGTGAGCAGCAGGGTAGAGGCAGCGCCGGCCCCGGCTACGAATTCTCCCGGCAGCGGGAGCGTCGAGCGGATCAGGACTGCGGCAAGAAAGCCGGCCACGAACAACGGCAGGAGCGGAGGCCTCGGGCGCCGTTCGCCTGCTGTTTGCGGCCGGGTGTGCAAGGCGAGACTGGTGAGCGGGATCATGGGTGCGAGCAGGATCACGCGGCCCAGTTTCACTGCCACTGCGACGATCACGGCAGGCGCGGATATCACGCCGGCGGCTGCCGCGACTTGGGCGACTTCGTGGACGCTCGCGCCGATCCACACGCCCATCGTGCTGTCGTCGAGACCCAGCGGTATTTGCGCGAGCGGCAGCAGGACGATCATGAGGCTGCCGTACAGGGTGATGATTCCGACCGCCTGTGCCGTTGCGGCCTCGGCCTTGGCATCCCTGTCGACGACTTGGCCCATGGCCGCGATCGCCGACGCGCCGCATATGGAAACCCCTGCGGCGATGAGGATGGATGTCGCTCGAGAAATGCGAAGCAACCGCCCGATCAGGATCGTCGCCGCGAAGGTGACGGTGGTGGTGGTCACGACGATCGTCGCGGTCTGCCAGCCGAGTGCCGCGATTTGAGCGAATGAGAGCTGCAACCCGAGGAGCACCACGCCGGCTCGCAGCAGCTTCTTCGTCGACCAGGCCAGACCAGGGGCGACCGTGCGCGGGACCAGGCGTACGTTGCCGAGAATCACGCCCAATACCAGGGCGAGCAAGAGCGGTGACACCCCAGAAAGAAATTGCGCGGCAAGGTAGCACACGGTCCCGAGCGCGATCGAGTAGGCGAGGCCGATGAGGTGCTGGCGTGCAAGCATGTCTCCACGCTCGCGTGGAGCTTGCTGCTGCGGAAGACCGAATCCCTTTCCGCCCTATAGCCTGAGGCAATGACCGAGCCTTCGGAGCGAACCACCCGATCCCCCTTTCCATATGGCGCCCTCGACGTGCTCGTTGCCGTGGCCGCACGAGGTTCGATCAGCGCGGCGGCAGACAGTCTCGGCGTCACTCAGCCGACCGCTTCGCTGGCGCTGCGCCGGCTGGAGAACCACACCGGACTTGAGCTCGTCGCGCGATCTCCTCGGGGTTCCCGGCTCACCGAAGCGGGCGAGGTCACGGCACGTTCAGCGCGAGAGGTTCTGGACAGCCTGGGCCGGTTCCATGAGGCGACAAGGGTCTTGCGGGAGGGCGTCGGGCAGCGACTGAGGATCGCGGCGAGTCTCACGGTCGCCGAGTATGTCTTGCCCCAGTTCCTCGTGCAGCGTTCCGGCGAACCGGAATCGCCGCATGTCGAACTGGCCGTTCACAACTCCGATGTCGTCATGGCCATGGTGCTCGCGGGTTCGGCCGACCTGGGCTTCGTCGAAGGCGTTCGCGTGAAACCGGGGTTGCGCTCTCGGCGCATCGACTCCGATGATCTCGCAGTGGTCGTGTCCTCCAAACATGACTGGGCGGGCAGGCGCTCGCCGGTGCATGTCGATGAGTTGCTTCAGGCGTCCCTGGTCTTGCGCGAAAAGGGTTCGGGAACTCGCGAGGTGCTCGAAGAAGGACTGCGAAAGCTTGGCCGCGAGCTGCCGCGCCATGTACCCGAACTCGGTTCGACGAGCGCGATAAAGGCCGCCGTGATCGCGAGCGAATCGGTCGCGGTGCTCTCGCGTCGAGCGGTCGCCGACGAGACGGCGAGGGGGGTCTTCTTCGAACTGACTGTTCCCGAGCTCGTGCTCCACCGGACATTCCGCATGGTCTGGGCGAAGAACCGCCCGGTGCGAGGGGCCACTCGCCGCTTCGGTCAGAGCATCGTCGAGGC
>CAYRUW010000155.1:0-4663 GCA_964427465.1 uncultured Diaminobutyricimonas sp. | reverse complement strand
AAGAGCGACGGGGACCCGCGCGGTACCCGCATCTTCGGCCCGGTCGGCCGTGAGCTGCGGGACAAGCGGTTCATGAAGATCATCTCGCTCGCACCGGAGGTGCTGTGACCATGGCCAAGATTCGCAAGGGCGACCTAGTACAGGTGATCAGCGGGCCGAGCCAGGACCGCGGCGGCGACCGTGGCAAGCAGGGCCGTGTGATCGAGGTGTTCAAGGACAGCGACCGGGTCGTCGTGGAAGGCGTCAATTACGTCACCAAGCACGTGCGGGTGGGCCAGACCCAGCGCGGCACCAAGACGGGTGGCATTGAGACCCACGAGGCGCCGATCCACGTCTCGAACGTGGCACTGGTCGACCCCGACACGAAGCAGCCGGCCCGGGTCGGATTCCGGCTCGAGACCGACGAGAGCGGCAAGACCAAGCGCGTGCGCTACTTCAAGAAGTCGCGCCGGGCGAGCAAGCCGGCCAAGGCCGCCAAGGCTCCCGCATCGAAGGCGAAGAAGGACGCAGAGTCCCAAGCCGCCGAGTCCAAGGAAGACGCATAACCAATGACTGACACCGCTACTGCCGCGCAGGCTGGTTCGCCCGCAAAGGTCCAGCCGCGCCTCAAGCAGAAGTATCGCAACGAGATCGTGCCGCAGCTTCAGAAAGAGCTCGGCTTCGAGAACGTGCACGAGGTTCCGGGCCTGGTCAAGATCGTCGTGAACACGGGTGTCGGCGAGGCCGCACGCGACAGCAAGGTGATCGACGGCGCCATCCGCGACTTGAGCCTGATCACGGGGCAGAAGCCCTATGTGACCAAAGCGCGCAAGTCGATCGCACAGTTCAAACTGCGCGAGGGGATGCCGATCGGCGCACACGTGACCTTGCGCGGGGACCGGGCGTGGGAGTTCCTCGACCGCCTGCTGTCGCTCGCGCTGCCGCGCATCCGCGACTTCCGCGGGCTCTCCGACCGGCAGTTCGACGGCAACGGCAACTACACGTTCGGGCTCACCGAGCAGAGCGTGTTCCACGAGATCAACCAGGACCAGATCGACCGCGTGCGCGGGTTCGACATCACGGTCGTCACGACCGCCAAGAACGATGACGAGGGTCGCGCCCTGCTGCGTGCGCTCGGCTTCCCGTTCACCTACAACAACAACACCAACCAATAACCCGGCCAGGTCCGCCCCCGGTGCACCGGATGCGGAAACCAGCCGAGATGGGAAAACCAGCAAATGACGATGACAGATCCGGTCGCAGACATGCTGACCAGACTGCGCAACGCGAACTCGGCATACCACGAGACCGTGTCGATGCCCGGCTCGAAGCTCAAAGGGCACATCGCCGAGATCCTGAAGACCGAGGGTTACATCTCGGATTGGATGGTGGAGCCCGCGCGCGTGGGCTCGACGCTCACGATCAGCCTGAAGTACGGGCCGAACCGGGAGCGCTCCATCGCCGGGATCAAGCGCGTTTCGAAGCCGGGACTGCGCGTATATGCGCGCTCGACCGAGATCCCGCACGTACTCGGCGGTCTGGGCGTGGCGATCCTGTCGACATCCTCGGGATTGCTCACCGATCGCGAAGCGACGAAGAAGGGCGTGGGTGGGGAAGTCCTCGCCTACGTGTGGTGATCGGAAATGTCACGTATCGGACGTCTCCCAATCGAGATTCCCGCCGGTGTCGACGTAAAGATCGACGGCGCGGCGGTCACGGTCAAGGGGCCCAAGGGCGAGCTGTCGCTCAAGGTCGCCGAACCGATTCAGGTCAAGGTCGAGGATGGCAGCGTGCTGGTCTCGCGGCCGGACGACGAACGCGAATCGCGTTCGCTGCACGGCCTGACGCGCTCGCTCATCGCGAACCAGATAATCGGGGTCACCAAGGGATACTCGAAGGACCTCGAGATCGTCGGGACCGGCTATCGCGTTCAGTCCAGGGGCAGCTCGGTCGAGTTCGCCCTCGGTTTCTCACACCCGATCACCGTGGACCCGCCTGCCGGGATCACTTTCACGGTCGAGGGCAACAACAAGCTCACCGTCAGCGGCATCGACAAGCAAGCCGTCGGCGAGGTCGCCGCGAACATCCGCAAGCTGCGTAAGCCCGAGCCCTACAAGGGCAAGGGAGTGCGTTACGCCGGCGAAGTGGTGCGTCGCAAGGGCGGAAAGGCTGGTAAGTAATCATGGCTCTGGGAACCAGAGGTAAGAGCAAGTCGGCGGCGAGGAATCGCCGGCACGCCCGGATCCGCAAGCAGATCACGGGCTCGGCCCAGCGGCCGCGTCTCGTGGTGACGCGCTCGGCACGGCACGTGTTCGTGCAGCTCGTCGACGACTCGAAGGGTCACACGCTCGTGTCGGCTTCCACGCTCGAGGCCGATTTGCGCAACTCGGACGGCGACAAGACGGCCAAGGCGCACCGGGTGGGCGAACTCGTGGCGCAGCGCGCGAAGCAGGCCGGAATCGACGCGGTCGTGTTCGACCGCGGCGGCAATAAGTTCGCCGGTCGCGTCGCGGCCATCGCCGAGGGAGCTCGGGAAGGAGGGCTGAGCCTGTGAGCGACGCCACTGAGAACAGGGAGCCGGACGTGGTCAACGAGACTCCGGTCGAGACCGCCGCGTCGAGCGCTCCGCAGAGCGAGCCCCGGGAGGCGCGTCGCGGCAGCCGTGAACGCAACCCGAACCGCGAACGCGGTGCTCGCGACAGCGACAAGAGCCAGTTCCTCGAGCGCGTCGTGACGATCAACCGCGTTTCGAAGGTCGTCAAGGGCGGCCGCCGGTTCAGCTTCACGGCGCTCGTCGTCGTCGGCGACGGGAACGGCATGGTCGGCGTCGGCTACGGCAAGGCGCGCGAGGTTCCGTTGGCGATCTCGAAGGGCGTCGAGGAGGCGAAGAAGAACTTCTTCCGTGTTCCTCGCGTGCTGCAGACGATCCCGCATCCGGTTCAGGGCGAAGCGGCCGCCGGCGTCGTGCTGCTGCGCCCCGCAGCGGCCGGTACCGGGGTTATCGCGGGCGGTCCGGTTCGCGCGGTGCTCGAATGCGCCGGTATCCACGATGTGCTCAGCAAGTCGCTGGGCTCGTCGAACACGATCAACATCGTGCACGCGACCGTCGACGCTTTGAAGAAGCTCGAAGAACCGCGTGCCGTCGCCGCCCGTCGTGGCCGCGACTTCGAAGACATCGCCCCCGAGCGCCTCGTACGCGCGGAAGCGAATGCACGCAGCGCCGCTGCGGCAAAGGCAGGTGCATGATGGCTGCTCGTCTGAGGGTGACCCAGATCAAGGGCAAGATCAGTGAGAAGCAGAACCAGCGCGACACGTTGCGCAGCCTCGGGCTCAAGCGCATCGGCGACGTCGTGGTCCGCGAGGACAACGAGCAGAACCGCGGATACGTCCGCACGGTCGCTCACCTGGTGAAGGTCGAGGAGATTGACTGATGGCTGAAGCGAACAACGCAGCCAAGAACGACAAGCCGGCACAGGACGAGAAGAAGCCGGCGGCCGGCGCTGCGAAGTCCGGCACCACCAAGTCGACGTCTGCGAAGTCGGCCGCGGCGAAGCCCGCGACCGCCAAGTCGGCGCCTGCGAAGTCGGATGCGGCGGCCAAGGCCCCGGCCAAGTCCAGCGCCGCCAAGGCGGGCGCTGCCAAGCCTGCTACCGCCAAGGCCGATGCGGCCAAGACCACCGCGACATCGAGCAAGGCGAAGCCTGCCGAGTCCGCGGCCTCGAAGTCCGCGGCCACGTCGGCTGCCGCGAAGAGCACTGCGCAGAAGAGCACTGCACAGAAGAGCACCGCCGCCAAGGCAACCGCGACGACCAAGCCGGCTGCGGGCAAGCCCGCATCGGATGCCGCACCACGACAGCAGTTGCTCAAAGTGCACCACTTGCGTCCCGCTGCCGGCGCCAAGAAGGACCGCACTCGCGTGGGCCGCGGTGAGGCTTCGAAGGGCAAGACCGCAGGTCGCGGTACCAAGGGCACCAAGGCGCGTTCGCAAGTGCGTTCCGGGCTCGAGGGCGGCAACCTGAACATGATCATGCGCGCTCCGAAGCTGCGTGGTTTCAAGAACCCGTTCCGGGTCGAATACCAAGTGGTCAACCTGGACAAGCTCGCCGAGCTCTACCCGAAGGGCGGCGAGGTCACCGTCGGCGACCTCGTCGCGAAGGGGGCCGTGCGCAAGAACGAGAAGGTCAAGGTTCTCGGCAACGGGGACATTGCCGTTAAGCTGACAGTTGCAGTCGACAAGGTCTCGAGCTCTGCAGAGCAGAAGATCGTCGCTGCGGGCGGCACCGTGAAGTAGTCGAATCCGCACCTGACGGTGACCGCTCCAGCGGTCATCGTCGCTGCGGGCGGCGACCGTACACCCGTAAGGACGCCTGGATCCTTTCGAACGCAGTTCGACCGAGCACCCTGGAGGCCTCGTGTTCAGAGCCGTTGCGCGGATCTTCCGCACGCCTGATCTACGCCGCAAGATCGGGTTCACTCTGGGCATAGTCACCATCTTCCGGCTCGGCTCTTTCATCCCCGCGCCGTTCGTCGACTTCGTCAATGTGCAGCTGTGTCTGGCCGGCAACGCCGGGGCGTCGGGACTGTACGAACTCGTCAACCTGTTCAGCGGCGGCGCGCTGCTGCAGTTGTCGGTCTTCGCGCTCGGCATCATGCCGTACATCACCGCGTCGATCATCACGCAATT
>CAYRUW010000154.1:0-4681 GCA_964427465.1 uncultured Diaminobutyricimonas sp. | reverse complement strand
CCCCAGGCTTCGTCGAGCTCGGCTCGCGCGAGGTATGCGGCGTAACAATATCCCTGCACCTCGGCCAAGGCGATCGGGGGTTTGGCCATGGTCCCGTCCAGGAAGGAGATCGAGTCGAAGCTGTCTTTCCAGCCCTGGTGCAGCAGGCCGCGGTCGGTGCCGCGCTGGTATTCGACGAACCCGTCGCCGTCGCGGTCGCCGAACCGGTCGATCCACGTCAGCGCCTGTTCGATCGCGGGCCGGAACTCGGCGAGGTGTTCCGGTGGGACGCCCCACCGGAGCGCGTGCCCGAGCAAGACGACGAAAAGCGGGGTCGAGTCGATCGAGCCGTAGTAGACGTTGTCTCCGCCGAGCGCGAGCGAGAGGTCGGCGCCCAGGCGAACTTCGTGCAGGATCCGCCCCGGCTGCTCCTCGGTGCGCAGATTCTCTTGCCGGCCTTGCATTCGGGCGAGCGTGCGGAGGGTGCCGAGAGCGAGGTCGGTGAAGTACGGCAGCATCATCCAGCTGGTCAGCAGCGAGTCGCGTCCGAACAGCGCCATGAACCAGGGCGCACCCGCGGCCACCACATCGTCGTCGGGATGGTCGTGGTCGATGATGCGAAGCGCCCCGAGGTCTCGCCTGCTCCAGCTCAGGGCGGTCTGCAGTGCGGGGTTGCTCACACGTACCTGGGGTGCGGCAGCGTTCCAGCCCCGCATGCGAAGTTCCGGCCGTGCGCTCTCTACGGGTAGGTCCGTCGGAAAGGCCGCCTCGAGTTCGGTGCCCTGCACGCTCGGCAGCACTTCCACGGATGTCGACCATTCCGATCGCGCGGGAACGACTACGTGAAAGATCAGCGCCCGGTCCACGGCGTGGGCGCCTGGCGCGGTCACTCGCACCCCTCGGCGTTCCGGTCCGTAGTCGAGCCAGAAGATGAGATCGCCCCCCACGGCCTGGCGCCCGACCGGGCGGTTCGAGCCGAAGCGCTGCTCCTTCACGTGGAACAGGTCCGCGAAGTCTGCTCCGACCGTGAGGGTCAGGTCGACTCCGGCCGCTTCGCGGCCGTAATTGCGAAGGGTGATGTCTTCGCGCATGCCCTGGCCGACGTATCGATGTCGCTCGACGATGATCGTCGCGTCGGCATGATCTGCGCGAGGGGCGCCCATGCCGACGAAGACGCAGTCGAACGGTTGCCTCGGAATGACCGTGAGTGGTTCGACGGATTCGCCGTCGATGGTCAATTGCCAGTGCGAGATCACTCTCGTGTCGCGCACGAACAGCCCGTCCGGGCGATGGTCGCGGATCTCCCCGGCATGATCCGACACGCAGAACGAAGCGCCCTCGACGAGCGTCACCGTGGGCTGCGGAACTAAGACGCCGGCGCTGGTCATTTCAGCCGATACTTCGGGGTCCTCGGTCGCGTGTACAGGTTCCCAACTGTTCATGGCTTCCACCCACTCAATACGTTCCCACCATATTAGAAGAAAACATGCGCTTGAAGCGGTAAATTTGTTCTATTCGTTTTGGTTGATTTCTTCGACGTCCAAGACGTTGTCCGAGGAAGGATTCCCATGTCGTTGCTTGTCTCGTCGTCCGAGAACGACGAATTAGAGCCGCCTTCGCAAGACACCGCGCTGCGCATCGCCATGGTGGCCCCGCCCTGGTTCGAGTTGCCGCCTCAGGGCTACGGCGGTACCGAAGCGGTGGCAGCGGCCCTCGTGGACCAGCTCGTGGACTTGGGCCACGAAGTCACTCTCGTGGGCTCCGGCGAGAACGGCACGAAAGCGCAGAACTTCGTGCAGGTGTACGCGGATCCGCCGTCCGGATTGCTTGGCGATCCACTGCCCGAAGTGACCTTGGCGGCTGAAGCGGCCAAGGTGCTGGAGGCGGGCGGTTTCGATGTCGTGCACGACCACAGCCTCGCCGGCCCGCTGCTCGCGCGCTCGCACGACATGCCCACCGTGGCGACCGTGCACGGGCCGTCGACCGGCGCGAACGGCGAGTACTTCGAACGCTTGGGTCGCAGTATCGATGTCGTCGCGATCTCTGAAGCGCAGCGTCGCCTGAACCCGCGGCTGAACTGGGTGGGCACCGTGCACAACGCCATCGACGTCGAGTCGTTTCCGTTCGCCGAACGCAAAGACGACTATGTGCTGTGGCTCGGCCGGTTCAGTCCGCACAAAGGCGCGGACATCGCGATCGACGCCGCGCGCAAGGCGGGCCGGCGCGTCGTTCTCGCGGGCAAGCTCAACGAGCCCAGTGAGTACGAGTACTTCGAATCCGAGATATCGCCGCGACTGGGACCGTACGTCGAATACGTGGGCGAAGCGGATGCGAAGCTCAAGCGAGAGCTCTTCGCCGGTGCATACTGCCTGGCCTTCCCCATTCAATGGGAAGAGCCGTTCGGCATGGTCATGGTCGAGGCCATGGCTTGCGGCACGCCCGTCATCGCGATCGGGCGCGGTAGCGTGCCCGAAGTCGTCGAACACGGGGTGAGCGGCAAGATCGTCGCACCCGGGGACGACTTCGCGGCGGCCATCGATGGCGCGGCGGAGATCCGGCCCGAGAACTGCCGCCGCTGGGCGAAAGAACATTTCGACCTGCCGGTCATGGCGGCCGGATACGAGCGCGTGTATCGCATGCTTGCAGAGGGTTCCGAGAGCATCCGGGCAATCACGGCGGGGCTCGGTCAAGCGGCCCCCTGACATGGCGCTGCCAGGCAGCAGGCCGACGAGCGCCTCTGCCTGGCAGAACGTTGAGCGCGGCAGACGCACACACTTTGCAGCCAGGTTGCGGTGCTTGCGTGGGAATATGGCCCAAATTCACCACCATGAGCCTCCGTACCAGGTCGGATATTTCGTCGGCAGCCTCTCGTCGACATCGATCAACCGGGAGCTTTCGAAGGCGCTCATCCGGCTGTCGCCGGACGAACTCACGTTCAGCGAGATCCCCATAGGCGATCTGCCGCTGTACAGCCAGGACTACGACGAGGACTATCCGCAGGTTGCGCGCAAGCTCAAGAAGTCGATCGTCGAGGCCGACGCCGTGCTGTTCATCACGCCCGAGTACAATCGTGCGATCCCCGGAGCCCTGAAGAACGCGATCGACTGGGCGAGCCGGCCCTACGGGCAGAACGCATTCGACGGAAAGCCGTCCGCGATGATCGGCGCGTCGCGCGGCAAGATCGGCACGGCCGTCGCCCAGCAGAATCTGCGCAGCGTGCTCGCGTTCTCGAACTCGCCGCAGATGAACACGCCCGAAGGCTACATCCAGATGACCCCGGGGCTGGTCAACGCGGAAGGCGAGGTCACCGACGAGAGCACGCGCGAGTTCCTGCGCGACTGGATGGCGGAATTCCTCGTATTCATCCAGCGCGTGCTCACGGTAGTGCCCAAGACCGCCGGAGGTTAGCGGCGCGCTATCAGCGGGAGTCGTAGAGCCGTTGATACTCGTCGAGGGTGGTCTCGCACGACACGGTTCTCAGGCTCACTTGTTCGATGAGGTTCGCGGTCCACAAGCGCGCTTCGAGGCCGTCAGCATCCAAGTCGCACACGGTGCGCCTGAGCAGGCTCTCGGTCGGCACGATCAGCAGTTGGCGAGGCTCGTCGTAGATGATGTGCGTCCACACTTCGTCGCTTGCGATGACCCTGCCCAGATACGGGTCCCGGTCCGAGAAATACAGGACCTCGGTCGAAGCCCATGCGACATCCGGTCGCATCATAGCCCCGAGCAATGTGGCGCTGCCCATGCCTCCGAGAGCGATCAGCCCGAGAGTGACCAAGACCGTGCCGATGTTTTGCAGCGCTCGCTCGACTCGCGTTCGCTTCGGGAGCTCGCGCGATTCTTTGCGCAAGCCGCGCAAGGCGGTCGCCGCATGACGGCGAAACCAAGGCCAGAGCGCGACCGCGAGCGCGAACAGGAGCACCAGCCCCGAGAACATGATCCAGTCGGTCTGGAAGATGCTCGCGGCCGCCCACGTGAAGCCGAGCGCGGCAACCGCCAAGAGCATTCGAGGGGCTGTGCTGAGTCTGGGCAGCTGCAGCCACGCGGCAATCACGGGAACCGTGCGGGCAGTCACGAGAAGCGTCGCAATCAGCCCGAGCAGCGGAGCGGCGAGCAGGAACGTCGAAAGCAGCACTTGCCAGAAATTCGCCACCTGGGCGATCGCGAACGCGAGGTCTACGTTCCCGCGTGCCACGGTCGCGATCCGCACGAGCACCGCCACGCCGGCCGCGAGCGTGATGGCGGCGGAGGCCTCTACGATCAATGTCGGCACATCCCGAGCGCGCTTCGCCTTCGACATGGGACGAGAATAGCCGGGCCCGCGACGTGCGATTCCGGCGACGTCTGACTTGGCTGAACACCCGGGCCGGGCACGGGCTCGCGGCGTAGTGTTCCAGGCATGACGAATCTGATCGAAAGGCTCGGCGAGATGCTCACCTCTACGGGCGTCAAGCGCGCTTACGGAGACCCGGTCGATGTCGGCGGCAAAGAGATAGTTCCGGTCGCGCTCGTGCAATTCGGGTTCGGCGGCGGCGAGGGACCGGCCGGCGAAGGCGAAGGCGCCGGTGGTGGCGGCGGGGGCATGGTGATTCCCGTCGGCGCCTACGTTCCGGGACCGGATGGCCCGCGCTTCGAACCGAATCCGGTCGCAATGCTCGCGGTGTCGATACCCGCGCTCATCGCCGCGGGCTGTGCGCTCGCA
>CAYRUW010000153.1:0-4749 GCA_964427465.1 uncultured Diaminobutyricimonas sp. | reverse complement strand
GATGTGTGGGACCGGACTAAGTACTCATCCTTTGGGTTGAACCCAAAGAGTAGCCTCGCGGACGTTGAACTGCCGTCGCTCCAGGACGACAGTCGCCAGCTTATCGACTCCGTCTTGAAGTTTTACGCCCGGTTCACCGACGATCAACTAATCGAGCTTGCGCACGAGGGCGGGTCGCCCTGGTCTCAGGTTTACTCCGTTGGGCAAAACAATGCGATCAGCCATGAAAAAATGCGCCAATACTATTCCCGTGCAATCGCGCGAAACGAGGCGCGCCCTTCGCTGCCTACCACTGTTTACAGCTATGTTCTCCCAGAGGATATAGACGAGATTGAGGCCTCGTTAGAGGACTCGAGTCCTGCCCCTGGGCTTGTATCGATGCTTGTGAAGGCACAATCGGGATAGTGAATCCGTGGCAACGAGTGGAGCCCCTAGGTCAACACGACCTAGGGGCTTTCTCGTGTGGCGACGCAGCCATGGACGAGTGGGTGACCCAGAAGGCCGCTGAAGCCCATGCTCGCGACTTCGTACGCGTGCGCGTCTGCACTGATCGTTCCGGGCGAGTGGTCGCGATATTCGCTTTCAACCTCATCGCCCTGGCCCCTGCAGAGATCGCGCGCAACGACGCAGGAGGACTGACGAGAATAAACACGCTGCTGCTCGCGCGCTTCGCATTGCACGTCGATCTTCGAGGCTCAGGGCACGGAGTTCGACTGATGGCCGAAGTGATGCGAGAGGCGCTAGCCATAGCGGAAATGGTGCCCGTGCGGGTTCTTCTCCTCGACGCGAAGAATGACCGGCTTGCGGAGTGGTACCAGGATCTCAACTTCAAGCCGACGAAGACCGATCCGCGTCGCCTGTATATGCCGATGAAACGGGTACGTGCAAGTGTCACTGCGGCCGGTGCTGCCATCGAGGCGGACACGCGGCCCGAACGCATGCCCCAATAGCTAAGGGCACGACCCTACGTTGCAAAAGAGGGGAAACCCGGGCCGCGGTCAATTCATTGACCAGTGGCGTGTTCGTGCTCTCGCACACCTACCCAACTCGGTAGCGAATGCATCCCGATGAGCGGTTGCCATCGACTCGCCTTCTGAGTGGCTCGTAGTATGCCGATTCCAGGCTTGCCCATGAGCAAGCGTGAGACCACGTCCTGGCGTGTCACCTGATCGCGGCTCTGAATGTGCTCGCCCCCCGATGATCCACTTGTAGCAACACCTTGCGTCCGAGGCATCGCACGCTTCACCGGTTGCGGCTGCCGACCCGCTCCTTGACGCTCGACGCATACACGTCCACGTATTCCTGCCCGCTCAGCCGGTTGAGCTCGTGCATTATCTCGTCGGTGATCGAGCGCAGGATGAACCGGTCGCCTTCGAGCCCCTCGAATCGTGAGAAATCCAGCGGCTCGCCGAACACCACCCCGACGCGGCGCACCTTGGGCAGCCTGCTGCCGATCGGCATGACCTTCTCGGTGTCGATCATCGCCACGGGCACGACCGGCACGTGCGCTTCGAGGATCATCCGGGCCACCCCGGTCCGGCCCCGATACATCCGGCCGTCCGGGCTCCGGGTGCCCTCGGGGTAGATGCCGAGCACTTTGCCTTCCGCGAGCACTCGCAAGCCCGTGTTCAGCGACGCCTCCGAGGCCTTGCCGCCGGATCGGTCGATGGGCAGCATGCCGGTCGCCTTGAAGAACATCCTCGTTCCCCAGCCCTTGAGCCCGCGCCCCGTGAAATAGTCGCTCTTTGCGAGGAACACCATCGGCCGATCGAGCATGAGCGGCAGGAAGATCGAGTCGATGAACGAGAGGTGATTGCTCGCGAGAATCACCGCGCCGGTCTTCGGCACGTTCTCGAGCCCCTTCACCCAGGGCCGGAAAACGGTGAGCAGGATCGGCCCGACGACGAGGTTCTTCATGAACCAGTAGAACAAGTGGACTCCTCCAGCCGAACCCGAAAATTCTATCCGACCCGCCCGCGGCCGCCTCGCGCTAGACCAGCAGACGCCTTCGCGCGAGGTCGGCCGCGCCGACGACACCGGCGTCGTTGACGAGTTCCGCGATCGCGAATCGCGGCTCGGGACGGTACCCCCGCGCCGGCAAGTGCGAAAGGTACGCCTCGCGGATCGGTGCGAGCAGCAGGTCGCCGGCGGCAGACACTCCCCCGCCGAACACGAACAATTGCGGATCCAGCACCGCCCCGAGCGAAGCGCACGCCTGCCCGAGCCAGCCGCCGAGCTGCCGCAGCGCGGAAAGCGCACCGGGATCGGCCGCCGCGATCAGATCGCCGACGATCTCGCCCGAGAGCCGCCCGTGCTCACGGCGGGCTTCGGCCAGCACGAGACCGACGCCGCCCGCATCGGCGATCTCGTTCGCCATGCGCAATAGCGCGCGGCCAGAACCGTATTGCTCGATGCAGCCGTGCGCGCCGCATCCGCAAGGCAACCCGCCTGGAACGATCCGCAAGTGCCCGATCTCCGCTCCCGCACCGAACCCGCCGCGAAAAAGGCGGCCCTGACTCACGACGGCCCCGCCGACCCCGGTGCCGATCGTGAGCATGGTCATGTCGTCGACCTCGCGGCCGACGCCGAAGCGAAACTCGGCCCAGCCCGCCGCGTTCGCGTCGTTGTCGATGGTCACTTCGAGACCCAGGCGTCCGCGCAAGCGCTCCCGGAGCGGTTCATTGCGCCACGGAATGTTGGGCGTGTAGTAGACCGTGGACTGGGCGACGTCGATGAAGCCGGGCGCCGCGACGCCGGCCGCGATGACGTCGTTCTCGCTACGGAGCTCGTCGATCATCTCGACGACCGCTTCGAGGATCGCCTCGGAATCGTGCGCATCGGTCGCGACCCGGCGTTCCTGGAGAATCCTGCCCTTTTCGTCTACGACACCACCGGCGATCTTGGTTCCGCCGATGTCGATACCGATGGCATGCACGAGCACCGAGTCTATCCAGACGAATCCACCGTTCTAAGGCCGAGTCGCGCGGCTACACTGGGGTGAACCGCCAGACCGCCGGTGCCAAAGGAGGCCGCCGTGAACGAGACTTTCACCCCAGCTGTCGTCGCACCCGACCCGAACGCCAATCTGACGGATCTGCTCGTCGATCGCGCAGCGGCGACCCCCGATCACGTGCTGTTCTCCCTGCCGACCGAGACCGGCGGCTGGTCCGACGTGACCGCGAGCGAGTTCCTCGCCCAGGTCAAGGCGCTGGCCAAGGGCTTCGTGGCCGCGGGCATCGAGCCGGGCGAGAAGATCGGCTTCATGTGCAAGACGCGCTACGAGTGGACGCTCGTCGACTTCGCGAGTGCATTCGCGGGTGCGGTGATCGTGCCGATCTACGAGACCTCGTCGCCTGCGCAAGTGCTCTATAACCTCAATGACTCGGGTGCGACCGCGATCATCGTGGAGACTCCCGAGCACTTCGCGCGCTACGACGAGATCGCAAGCGACGCACCGCAAGTCAGCAAGGTGTGGCAAGTCGATCTGGGCGACCTCGACAAGCTCGCGGCTTCGGGCAGCAAGATCACCGATGCCGAGATCGACCGCCGGCGCAAAGTGGCCAAGGGCGCCGACATGGCCACCCTCATCTACACTTCGGGTTCGACCGGACGTCCGAAGGGGGTCGTGCTCACCCACTCCAACTTCGTAGAGCTCTCGCGGAACACCGCGGTCGCGATGTCCGACGTGATCTCCGAAGGCGCATCGACGCTGCTGTTCATCACGACGGCACACGTGTTCGCGCGATTCATTTCGATCATTTGCGTGCACGCGGGCGTGCGCGTGGGACATCAGCCTGACACGAAGCAACTATTGCCCTCGCTCGGCACGTTCAAGCCGACGTTCCTGCTCGCCGTCCCGCGCGTGTTCGAGAAGGTATACAACTCGGCAGAGCAGAAGGCCGAGGCAGGTGGCAAGGGCAAGATATTCCGCAAGGCCGCGCAAGTCGCGGTCGATCACTCCAAGGCGGTCGACGCCGGCCGCATTCCGCTCGGGCTCAGACTGCAGTTCGCGCTGTTCGACAAGCTCGTGTACGGCAAGCTCAAGGCGGCCATGGGCGGCAACGTCGTCTACGCCGTGTCTGGATCGGCGCCACTCGGCCTGTATTTCGCGCACTTCTTCCGCAGTCTCGGCATCCGCATCCTCGAGGGATACGGCCTCACCGAGACCACGGCACCGGCAACGGTGAACCTGACCACGAAATTCAAGATCGGCACGACCGGCCCAGCCCTGCCAGGGGTGGGACTCAAGATCGCCGCGGACGGCGAAGTTCTCATCAAGGGCATCAACATCTTCGACGGCTACTGGAACAATCCCCAAGCGACCGCCGAATCCATGGACGGCGAGTGGTTCCGCACGGGTGATCTCGGTGTGCTCGACGCAGACGGTTACCTGACGATCACGGGCCGCAAGAAGGAGATCATCGTGACCGCGGGCGGCAAGAACGTCTCGCCCGCGGCTCTCGAAGACCCGATCCGCTCCAACCCGATTGTGGGCCAGGTCGTCGTGGTGGGCGACAAGCGGCCGTTCATCGCGGCGCTCATCACGCTCGATACCGAGATGCTGCCGGTGTGGCTCAACAACAATGGCGAGGACGCGAACCTGCCGCTGGAGGAGGCCGCGAAGAACCCGAAGGTGATCGCCGAGGTGCAACGCGCGATCGATGAGGCGAACAAGACCGTTTCGCGTGCCGAATCGGTGCGCAAGTTCAAGATCCTCGAGACCGAGTTCACCGAGGCCAGCGGTCACCT
>CAYRUW010000152.1:2431-4750 GCA_964427465.1 uncultured Diaminobutyricimonas sp. | reverse complement strand
CCACGGAAGCTCAACCCGACGAGTTTAGCGGATGCGCCTGGCAGCCGGTTCGGGCAACCGGCCCCGCACCCCGTCGGCCGTGCGGCCAGCATCCGCGTTCGACGCCGGAAGGCGTCAGCCGACGTCGCGCTGCGGGGTGCTGATCGCATCCGCGACAGTCGATTCGGGGATGCGGAAGGAGCGGCCGAACCGTACCGCCGGCAGCTCGCCCGAGTGCACCAGCCGATACACGGTCATGTTGGACACGCGCATCATCTCGGCCACTTCCGCGACCGTCAGAAAGCGCACCTCAGAAAGATCTCGTGCCATTTTTGCTGGTAGCCCCTCGTACCCCGCACTCCGCCGGGTGTTACTGGAGTGCTAAATCGTAACAATAGGGGCTGTCGAGACTCCGTGTCCAGATCGGATGCGAGCTGAACGTGACCTGGGCGTGCTCTGTAAGGCGGTCGGCGAGAAAGGGCACGGACCTGCGCGGCCACTAGTAGCATGGCCCTTCGTGCAGACAAGGGTGCGTGTCCTTGGGGGCACGTCGTGCGCGTAGCACGCCGTCCGGGCAGTCAGATCGATCGCCGGAGCGTGCCGGCACGCATCCGCGACTTCGTCGACAACGTCGCGCGCGCAAGCCCGGCCCGTTTCGCGATAGTCATATTCACCGCGCTCATCCTCGTGACGACGGCGTTGCTCTCCCTGCCGATCGCCGCGAGAGACCGTAGCGTCACGCCCCTTGCCGACGCGTTGTTCACCGCGGTTTCGACGATCTGCGTCACCGGGCTCACCACAGTCGACATGGCCACACACTGGTCCACCTTCGGCAACATCGTGATCATCGTCGGCATGCAAGTGGGTGGCGTCGGCGTGCTGACCCTCGCGAGCATCATGGGGTTGGTCGTCTCGCGCCGGCTGGGACTGCGGCAGAAGCTCGTCGCGGCCAGCGACAGCAACGTCGCGAGATTGCACGTGGGTCCGGTTTCCGAATCCCAGGCGATCCGGCTCGGCGAGATCGGCGGGCTCCTGCTCACGGTCGTGGTCAGCCTGCTCGTGATCGAGCTCGCCATCGCCGCCCTCATCATCCCCCGCCTGCTCGTCGCCGGGTTCGACGTGTGGCCGGCAGTCTGGCAGGGCCTCTACTTCTCCGCCTCCGCATTCACCAACACGGGTTTCGTGCCCACGGCCGAAGGACTGGATGCGTTCGCGAGCGACCCGTGGATGCTCACCACGATCGCCGTGGCAGTGTTCGTCGGCAGCGTCGGGTTCCCGGTGATCTTCGCCCTGGCCCGAAAGGCGAAAAAGGGTGGCCGCCTTTCGGTGCACGTGCGCCTCACACTCGTCACGACGGTTGCACTCATAGTCGTCGGAGGGCTTGCGATCTACCTGCTGGAGTGGAACAACCCGGCCACGCTCGGTGGGCAAGAGCCGGTCGTCCGGCCGATGACCGCGACCTTCTTGTCGGTGATGAGTCGCTCCGGAGGTTTCTCGACCGTAGACATCGACGAACTGAACGGTTCGAGCCTGCTCGTGCTCGACATGCTCATGTTCGTCGGCGGCGGCTCGGCCTCGACCGCGGGCGGCATCAAGGTGACCACCCTCGCTGTGCTGTTCCTGGCGGCGTTCGCCGAAGCTCGCGGCGACAACGACATGCAAGTGTTCGACCGGCGCATCCCGAGCGATGTGCTGCGCATCGCCGTCAGCGTCGTGTTGTGGGGCGCGACGATCGTCGCCGCCGCGTCGATCGCGATCCTGCACATCTCGAAAGCACCGTTGGATCACGTGCTGTTCGACGTCATCTCTGCATTCGGCACCTCCGGGCTCACCACGGGTCTTACCGAAGCCCTGCCCGATTCGGGCAAGTACATTCTCGCGGCGACCATGTGGGCCGGGCGCGTTGGTACGGTGACGCTCGCGGCCGCTCTGGCCGCGTCGCAGCGCCGCCAGTTGTTCACTCGAGCGGAAGAGAGGCCAATCGTTGGCTGAAAGAATCGCCCATGACGCACCGGTGCTCGTGATCGGCCTCGGCCGCTTCGGTGCGGCCACCGCCGGCCAGCTCGATCGGCTGGGCCGCGAAGTGCTCGCGATCGACATGGACCCCGGCCTCGTGCAGAAGTGGTCAGAACGGGTCACCCACGCGGTCGAAGCGGATGCGCGGAACGTGGATGCGCTGCGCCAGATCGGTGCGCAAGACTTCTCGATCGCAGTCGTCGCCACCGGATCTTCCATCGAAGCAAGCGTGCTCATCACCGCCAACCTCGTCGACCTGCAGATCCCGCAGATCTGGGCGAAAGCGATCAGCCAGTCGCACGGCAAGATCCTCACCCGCATCGG
>CAYRUW010000152.1:0-2421 GCA_964427465.1 uncultured Diaminobutyricimonas sp. | reverse complement strand
GGCGCCAATCACGTCGTGTATCCAGAGCGCGAAGCGGGCGAGCGCGTCGCCCACCTGGTGTCCGGCCGGATGCTGGACTTCATCGAGTTCGACGACGACTTCGCGATCGTGAAAATGTATCCGCCGAAGGAGATTCGCGACATCACTCTCGCCGAAGCGCAAGTGCGCAAACGGTTCGGGCTGACCGTGGTCGGGGTGAAAGCCCCGGGCAAGGACTTCACCTACGCGACCGCCGAGACGGTGGTGACCAGTCACGACCTGATCATCGTCTCCGGCCACGCGAGCAACATCGAGCGATTCGCCACCCTGCAGGCCTGAACGATTTCGCTCGGCGCGCGAGCTGACGGGCCTTCGATCAGCGTGAGGTCTCTGCGCCCAGTTCGCGGGCGCGTTCGAGCGCGGCCGCGGTGGCGCGGTCGAACAGCTCTTTCAGATCGGCGGAGTCGAGCACCGCGATCGCCCGCTCGGTCGTGCCGTTCGGGCTGGTCACCTGCCGACGAAGTTCCGCCGGGTCGGCGTCGGCGTGCTGCAGCAGTTCGACGGCGCCGAGGAAGGTCTGCGAGACCATGAGGCGCGCATCCGCCTCATCGAAGCCGAGGCCCATGGCAGTTCGAGTGAGCTGCTCGACCAGGTAGAAGACGTAGGCGGGACCGGAACCCGAGATGGTGCTGAGCGCGTCGATCTTCGCCTCGGGCACCACGAGCACCGAACCGACCGTCTCGAACAACCGGGTGACCAGTTCGAGCTCCGGCTCGCCCGCGCGAGATCCGGCCGCGATGCCGGTCACAGCACGTCCCACTGTCGCCGGAGTGTTCGGCATCGCACGGAACACCGCAGACGGCACGATCGCCTCCATCGTGGCGATGCGCACGCCGGCCGCGACGCTCACGACGATGGCGTCATCCGCCAAGTCGCCGGCCACATCCGCCAGCAGTCCAGGCACGCCTGGGGGTTTCACGCCGACGACGACGATCCGCGCTCCCGAGACGGCCTTGCGGTTAGCGTCTGGGTCGGTCTCGAGCGAAAGCGAGCGGATGCCGGCTGCGCGCAGCGGCCCCGCTTTGGCCTCAGTGCGGTTGGTGACGGTGACTCCGCCGTCGACAGTGACCTCTGGCGAGGTGAGGCCGCCGAGGATCGCGGCGCCCATGGAACCCGCCCCGAGAATCGCGATGGAAGGCAGTTGGACCGGCATCGGTCAAGTGTAAGTTGAAACCCATGAGCGCGTCCGGCGGCACGAAAGCGGTCATTGCGGCCCTGCTCGCGAACGCGGGCATCGCCCTCACCAAGTTCATCGCCTGGTTCTTCTCCGGTTCGGCGGCAATGCTTGCGGAGGCGGTGCACTCGGTCGCCGACGCGAGCAACCAGCTGCTACTGCTGCTCGGCGGAGTCCGCGCCCGGCGCGAGGCCGACGTTTCGCATCCGTTCGGCTACGGCCGGGAACGCTACGTGTACGCGTTCGTCGTCGCGATCATCCTGTTCAGTCTCGGCGGCCTGTTCTCGATCTACGAAGGCATCGACAAACTCACCCACCCGCATCCGCTCGAGGTGCCGTGGCTGCCCGTGCTCGTGCTGGTCGTCGCGATCGTGCTCGAGTCGTTCTCGCTGCGAACGGCGATCCGGGAGTCCCGGCCGTTCAAAGGCGAAGGCTCGTGGATCAGTTTCGTGCGACGGTCGAAGTCGCCCGAACTCCCGGTCGTGCTGCTCGAAGACCTCGCAGCCCTGCTCGGGCTCGGTTTCGCGCTCATCGGAGTGCTGCTCTCGATCGCCACCCAAAACGCGGTCTGGGATGGCATCGGCACGCTCGCCATTGGCGCGCTACTCATCGCGGTCGCGGTCGTGCTAGGCATCGAGACCAAGAGCCTGCTCGTGGGCGAGGGGGCTTCGCCGGCCGACCTCGAACGCATCCGGCAGGCGATCAACGCGCACGAGTCGGTCGAGTCGCTCATTCACATCAAGACGCTTTACCTCGGGCCCGACGAATTGCTCGTGGCCGCGAAGATCGCGTTTCCGCAGCAGGCGAAAATGAGCGATGTCGCGGCTTCGATAGACTCCGTGGAGGCGGCGATCCGGGCGGCCGTGCCGGTGGCCCGGGTGATCTACCTGGAGCCGGACATTTACAAGCCGGCCACGCAGGCCGATCCGCCCACCGATGCCGTGGTGATCCGAGCGGCCGATTAGGAGGAACCGATGGACGGACTGGAGATCTTGCGTTTGCTGCTGCTGGCAGCCCACATCCTTGGCCTGGCCGCGATCATCGGGGCCTTCTTCATGCAACTCGGCCGCAAGTCCGGTTTCGACTTGCGCACGATCCTGATCGGTGCGGTCACACAACTCGTCACGGGTATCGCCCTCGTCGGTGTGATCGAGGGCAGCAACGGCGACGTGAACAACCTGAAGATCGGGATCAAGCTCCTGATCGCG
>CAYRUW010000151.1:0-4769 GCA_964427465.1 uncultured Diaminobutyricimonas sp. | reverse complement strand
TCGCTTGGCTTGCTCGCGTTCGGTCTCGTCGCCCACCGGCGCGGGCACATCCGTGGTGCCGAACGCGGGCTCGAAGATTCCGCATTGGTTCGCGGTCTGGTTGCTTGCGATCCCGCGCAGTTCTTCGGGCCGGTCCGCCGTGAGCAGGATCAGCGGCACCCCGGAGTGATGGGCTTCGAGAGCCGCGGGGTGCAGGTTCGCGACAGCGCTGCCCGAGGTGGTGATCACGAGCACCGGCCGGTCAGATTCGACAGCCAGCCCGAGCGCCAGAAAGCCGGCAGCGCGTTCGTCGATGCGAACGTGCAGACGCAGAAGATCACGCCGGGCGAACTCCGCCGCCGACAACGCGAGCGCTTGCGACCTCGAGCCCGGGCATACGACGACGTCCCGCACGCCTTGGCGAACGAACTCCCCCAGCAACGCGACCGCGAACTCGGTCGCCGGCGACTCAGTCCTTTGAGCCGGGCGGGTCATCCGTGTCCAGATCGGCGAGTTCCTGTTCGAGCCGGCGGATCCGCTCGTCGCTCTCCCGGGCGATGCGATCGAGGAAGTATGGGTCGTCGTCGGGCGCGAGGCCGCGAGCTTGCGAAGGGGGCCGGCGTTTGCCGCGCCCGATCAGGAACCACAACACCGGTCCGAGCACCGGAATCAGGATTATCAAGGCCCACACGGGCTTGCTCACGCCGCGCACGCGCGACGAGTCGATCATCACCATGTCGACGAACGCGAAAATCGCCGCCGCTACGGCCGCGAAAGCCGCGATGATCAGGAACCGAGCCATGCCCCAAGTGTATTCCAGGGGGTTGGAAGGCCGCCGTGAACCCTGGCCGGCAGCGGCGCGCACGTGGGCGCGGGCGCACAACCGCTGAACCTAGACTTGTCTTGTGCGTCACGCTTGGGTCCGGTACAGCCTCATCCGGGCAGGCATGTTCGCGGGCGCGTTCGCGATCCTCATGCTGCTCGGCCTGGAGTGGTGGCTTTCCGCGCTCTTCGCGGCGGCGATCAGCCTTTGCATCGCGTATTTGTTCTTGTCGGGTCAGCGCGACCAGGTGATCGGCGAACTTCAGCGTCGCCGCCAGACCGGCGACGAACCAGGCGTCGACGAGGAGGCCGAAGACGCCTGGGCGGACGACAACGGCAACGAGGCGGCTGCCGAGCGTTCGGGCAGATCAGAACGCGATGGCCGCGGCGAGGCCGAGTCCGAACAGTAGCGCCGTGAGCGTGGTGAGACGCAGCGCGAGAATCAGTTCTTGTGCGGTCTTGGCGAACACGGTGATCACGATCGCCGGGATGCCGGCGAGCAGTGCGAAGAAGACCAGGTAGGCGTTGACGTAGAAGAGCGTGAAGAACACGAGCACGCCGAACGGCAGGGTCACGAACACCACGAACAGCGCTCTCGAAGCGACGTCGCCGATGAGCACCGAAAGCGTTCGCTTGCCGGCCACGGCATCCTGCTCCCGATCGCGCAGGTTGTTCACCATGAGCACGGCACACGCGAAGAACCCTGCGGCGGAACCCGACAGCCAGGCCTCGATCGTGACGGTACCGGCCTGCAAGAACATCGTGCCCGCCGTGGCGACGAGGCCGAAGAAGACGAAAACGAACAACTCGCCCAGGCCGTAGTAGCCGTATGGCTTGGGCCCGCCCGTGTAGAAGAAGGCGGCGAGAATCGCCGCCGCGCCCACCGCGAGCAGCCACCAATGCTCGCTCAGGATCACAGCCGCGACCCCTGCCGCGGCCGCGAGCGCGAAGAACACGAACGCAACGGCGAGCACCGTGCGCGGTCGGGCTGCACCGGAACCGGTCAATCGCACCGGGCCGACCCGGAACCGGTCGGTGCCGCGCACACCGTCGGAGTAGTCGTTCGCGTAGTTGGTGCCGATCTGCAGGAACAGGGCGACAGCTAGCGCAAGCAGCGCGAGCGTGAGGTCGAAGCCCCGGTACACATGCGCGCACGCCGTGCCGAGTGCGACCGGTGCGATAGCGAGCGGCAGCGTGCGGATGCGCGCACCGGCGATCCAGTCCGCCGGGCCCGCTTTGCGCCGCACCCCGGCCGAAGCCGACGAGCCTTTCGGTCTGGTGCCGGGCCGCGACGGCTTGCCCTGCCTCGACGCCGGCCTGCTCGAACCGGCCCGACTGGTGCTGCTCTTCTTCGCCACGGCCTGAAGTCTATTCAGACCCCGGCGCCGCGCGACACCTCACGCGCGTGCACGGCCGAGCCTCAGCGGTCTTGCGGCTGCTCGGCGGCGGCTCGCAATGCGACCCGATCGGGTTTGCCGGAGTCGAGCAACGGCATCCGGTCGACCACGACCACCCGCACGGGGCGCGCGGCCGCACCCAGTGCGCCGGCCGCAGTACGAACCGATTCGAGCGGCACGGGCACGGTCGTGACCACGGCAGGGGCCTCGCCCCACTCCGGATGCGCCACCGCCACGACGATCGCATCCGCCTGACCCGGCAGCGCCCGCACTGCCCGCTCGACCTCGCCGAGCGCCACCTTCACGCCGCCGCTCACGATCACGTCGTCCAGGCGCCCGGTCACGTGCAGTAGGCCATCTGCGATCCGGGCGGTATCCCCTGTGCGGTACCACCGGCCGCCGTCGTCGACGAACCGGGAGGCGGTCAGCCCCTCGTCGCCGAGATAGCCTTCGGCGAGAACGCTGCCGGACAATTGCAGTTCCCCGTCGACGACGCGCATGGCGGTGTCGCCGATCGGGACCTGGTCGTAGACGCATCCGCCGCTCGTCTCGCTCGAGCCGTAGCTGCGCGTGACGTTCAGACCAAGCTCGAGGGCGGAGACGAGCAGGTCGTCGGGAATGGCCTGCCCGCCGATGAGGATCCGCTCGTACCGCCGCAGCGCGGGCAGCAGGTCCGGGTGATCGGAGCGCAACAGGCGGGCGAGCTGTGCCGGCACAAGTGCGGTGAACTTGAGCGGTGCATCCAGTTGTGCGGTCGCGGCGACGAACGGCTCGGCCTCGAAGCGGCCTTCGAGCACGACCGGGGTCGTCCCGGCGGCGATCGACCGGGTGAGCACATTGAGTCCGGCGATGTAGTGCAACGGAAGCGCGAGCAGCCACTGCCCCGAGCCGCCTAAGGCGGACGCGGAAGCCGCGGCGCTCGAAAGCAGCGCGTCGGCGCTCAGGGCCACTCGTTTGGGACGGCCGGTCGAGCCGCTCGTCGCCACGACCAAAGCGACCCGTTGCTGCACTTGAGCGGGCAGGTCTTCGGGAGCGCTCGCGGCGGGCGAGAGCGGCAGGATCGCGTCACCGCCCGAGAGTGCGCTGCGCAATGCCTCGAAGGTCTCGTCGGGCGAGACCGGGCGCAACCGTCTCATGGGCGCCGCCGGACCTTCGTCGCGGTTGCGCCGCAGAGCGGCCGCCGCCGGGCCTTCCTCCCGGTTGCGCTGCAGACCGGCCCCCGCCGGCCACCGACCTGCCCGCCGTCAGACCGGCGACCGCCGTTGGGCAGGGCGATCAGAAGTGCCATGGGAAGGGCGACCAATCCGGCTCGCGCTTCTGCAAGAACGCGTCGCGACCTTCGACCGCCTCGTCGCTGCCATAGGCGAGCCGGGTCGCCTCGCCCGCGAACACCTGCTGGCCGACGAGCCCGTCGTCGACCGCGTTGAAGGCGAACTTGAGCATGCGGATCGCCGTGGGCGATTTCGTGAGTATCGTGCGGGCCCAGTCCAGCGCTGTGGTCTCGAGTTCGGCATGCGGCACGACAGCGTTGATCGCGCCCATCTCGTACGCGCGCTGCGCGTCGTACTCTCGCGCGAGGAAGAAGATCTCGCGGGCGGCCTTCTGGCCGACCTGCCGGGCCAGATATGCGCTGCCGTAGCCGGCGTCGAACGAGCCGACATCCGCATCCGTCTGCTTGAACCGCGCATGCTCGGCGGATGCGATGGTCAGATCGCACACGACGTGCAGCGAGTGCCCGCCCCCTGCCGCCCACCCCGGCACGACCGCGATCACGACCTTGGGCATGAACCGGATCAGTCGCTGCACCTCCAGAATGTGGAGCCTGCCGACTGCCGCCTGGCCCTTACCCTCGACCACAGCTGTCTCGGCATCCGAGTATTTGTACCCGTCCCGTCCGCGGATGCGCTGGTCGCCTCCCGAGCAGAACGCCCACCCGCCGTCTTTCGGGCTCGGCCCGTTGCCGGTGAGCAGCACGACCCCGATCTGCGGGTTCTGCCGGGCGTCGTCGAGGCTCGCGTAGAGTTCGTCGACCGTGTGCGGCCGGAACGCGTTGCGAACCTCGGGCCGGTCGAATGCGATCCGGGCGATGCGACCGCTCGTGTCGTGATGATAGGTGACGTCGGTGAGCGCATCGAAGCCCGGCACCGACCGCCACGCGTTCTCGTCGAAAAGCTGCGAGACCAAGACCTGCTCCTAGGGTGCGTCGACGAGCCCGGGCTCGTGGCCAGCGAAATCCATCACGTACCCTAGCCTCCCGCGCCGCCGAAGAAACCGAGCACGACGAGCAGCACGAACGGGTTCGCGACGAAGCTGAGCACGAGTGCGGCGAAACCCCACGACCTGCCGAGGTTCGCGATCACGGCGACGACGCCCATCAGGAACGTGACGATCGTGCCGTAGATCGTGACGGTCGCGATCGTCACCGCGGTCTCGATCAGTTCCGGATGGTTGGCGAAGGCGATGCCGACCACGTTCCCGAGCAAGAGCAGCACGGCGAAGCTGAACGCTGCGATACCGAGCACGCGGTTGGCGGGCTTGTCGGCACGCTCGACGTCGACCTCCGGCCGCGTC
>CAYRUW010000150.1:0-4795 GCA_964427465.1 uncultured Diaminobutyricimonas sp. | reverse complement strand
AAGCGGCGAATTCCGCTTGAACGCCTCGAGCAATTGGCGCGTGCTGAGCTTGGAATGCTCGTCGCTCTCGGTGAAACGTCCCTGTGGGAAGGCCGAAGGTTCCGCCTCCACCGGGGGAGAGGCGATAGCCGGTAGCGACTGCACCAGGTTCCCCAGCTCGGGTTCGGCTGCAACGGACTCGGTGGCTTGCAACAAGGTCACGACGAGCGTGAACGAGCAGACGGTGACGAGCACGGAAAAGACGAGCACGCATGAGATACCCCTTCAGCAGCCCTTCGTCCGATCGCTTCGGGTTGAGAGATAGTCGCGAGAGGTCGCCGAGCCGAACCTAGCGGAAACGATCAACCCTCCGGTGTCCCCCTGATGGCGGACCGGGCTACCCCAGTTCGAGGGTCAACTAACGCTCAGGTCTGTACCCCGAATGCGGCGGCTCATTCTCCGGCGCGCCAGTCGCCGGACTTGCCGCCCGACTTCGCCAACAGGCGCACCCGCTCGATCTCGACGCCGCGGTCCAGGCCCTTCACCATGTCCACGATGGCCAGGGCGGCGACCGACACCGCCGTCATCGCCTCCATCTCGACCCCGGTGCGGTCCGCGGTGC
Organism: uncultured Diaminobutyricimonas sp.; assembly: GCA_964427465.1. GTDB lineage: Bacteria > Actinomycetota > Actinomycetes > Actinomycetales > Microbacteriaceae > Diaminobutyricimonas. The sequence continues at coordinate 4,194 of CAYRUW010000150.1, read as the reverse complement.
GCACGGTCGCCTCGATTCGTACCCCGTCATCGGTCACTTCGAGGTCGAGCTTCGCGCCGTGCACGCCGATGACGTGCGCGAGCGGCAGCAGCTCGGGAGTTCGCTTGGCGGCTTGTATGCCGGCGATCCGCGCGACCGCGAGCACGTCGCCTTTCGGCGCGGTGCCAGAGCGCAAGGCCTCGACGACGGCTGCGCCGCACCGCACGAAGCCGGCCGCGGTCGCCTCGCGGACGGTCGGGTTCTTGCCGGTCACGTCGACCATGCGGGCCTCGCCGGCCGAATCCAGGTGGGTGAAAGGCTGATCGCTCACTCGACCAGTGTGACAGGCAGTACGTCGCCGGGTCTCACCTCGGTGACATCTTCAGGCACGAGCGCCAGCCCATCGGCTCGGGCCAGGCGCGTGACGAGGTACGAGCCGGAACCGCCAGTGGATGCGGGGCGCACCTCGATCGTTCCCGGCCGCCCAGCCTGACCGTGCCCCTGACGGCGGTCGCCCGAGCGGGTCTCGGCGCTCGCGTGCCGATTCGCATCGCCCGCGTCATCGTCCCGTGCGCCGGAAGGCCCCGGCCGGGCGACCACGATCGGCATGTACTGGGCGCGACCCGCCGGGCTGCGCCAGCCCTCGGCGACCACGCCCTGCAACACTGGCCGCTCGAGGTCGCCGCGGCCCTGCAGCTTCAGCAGCGCCGGTCGCACGAAGGCTTCGAACGAGACGAACACGCTCACCGGGTTGCCTGGAAGGGCGAAGATCGGGGTGCCGTCGGTCCAGGCGCCGAAGCCCTGGGGTTTGCCCGGCTGCATCCGCACGGGTCCGAACCACGCGCCGAGCGGTGCGAGCGCGGCCTTGACGACGTCGTAAGCGCCGACGCTCACACCGCCCGAGGTGATGAACGCGTCCACGCGGCCGGCGTGTTCGTCGAGCACCCGGCGCAGCTCGTCTTCGCTGTCGGGCACAGAACCGATCCGCACCGGAATACCCCCGGCCTCGGCCACCGCCGTCTCTAGGAGGAACGAGTTGGAGTCGTGGATCTTGCCGCGACCGAGGGGCTCGCCCGGCGGGGTGAGTTCACTGCCTGTGGAGAGCACGCCGACCCGTGGCGCGCGATACACGGTCAGCTCGCTCAGTCCGGTAGCGGCCGCCGCGGCGAGGTGGGTGGGCCTGAGAACGGTTCCGGCGCTCAGCACCGTCTCCCCGACTCGAACGTCGCTGCCCATCGGCCGGATGTGCGCGGCCGGGGTGGGTGCGCGGGTGATCTGCACGCTCGTGGTGCCAGCGTCGGTGTGCTCGACGGGGACGATGCAGTCAGCATTGTCCGGAATCGCGGCACCGGTCATGATCCGCGCCGCCTGCCCTGGTGCGAGCCGAGGGTTCTCATCTGAGCCGGCCGGCAGGTCGGCGACCACGTTCAGCACAACGGGCGATTCCGCTGTCGCGGACTCCACATCCGCATGCCGCACCGCGTAGCCGTCCATTGCCGAGTTGTCGAAACCCGGCACGTCGACGTGCGCGAACGCGGCCTCCGCGAGCGTGCGCCCGAGCGCCTCGGCGAGCGGCACGTTGACCGGCGCGAGCGGTTCGACTGCTACGAGAATCCGCTCCAAGTGCTCGGCCACCGAACTGGTTCTGCCCGAAAGCACCGGAGCCGCCATGCCTCGATCCTAGTTTCGCGGTGAGGCCCTCTTTCTGCCGGCGCTGTCGACCGCCCTCGCCGCTGGCGCCGAGCATCCCCTGGGAGCCGCTTGGCCCCGCATTTGCGGTGCTAATCTGCAAATCGTGGCGCAATATCGGATCAGTGAAGCGGCAGGGTTGCTGGGGGTCAGTGACGACACGATCCGACGCTGGGTGTCGGCAGGCACCTTGGCTGTCAGTACGGATGCCGCGGGCCGGCAGGTCGTCGACGGTGCGGAACTCGCCGCGCACGCGAAACAGATCGCGGTCTCGCCGCGTGAGCCCACCGCTGTCAGCAGCAGCGCTCGCAACCGCATGGTCGGGCTGGTCACCGCGATCGCGAGCGACAAGGTGATGTCGCAAGTCGAATTGCAGTGCGGCCCGCACCGGATCGTCTCGCTCATGTCCACCGAAGCGGTACGCGCCCTCGCGCTCGAGGTCGGTTCGCTCGCCGTCGCCGTCGTGAAAGCCACAAACGTGATCGTGGATGTGCCGGACAGGCCATGAGCACCGTTTCACGGGCACACGTACCGGCACGGAGTGCGAGCGCGTTGCCAGGCGGAAGCCGGCCGGATGGCGGCTGCCCGCTTCAGCATCCCGCCTGCCGTGCAGAAGCCGGCCGGCCACCGGCCCGAGCACAGCGGGTGCGCCGACGGGCAAGCCGGCTCAAACTGGCTGCGGTCGCACTCGTGCTGCCACTGTCGGCGTGCACTTGGTTCGGAACCGACGACTCGTCGGTGCCAGATCGGCCGCCGCTCACGATCTTCGCCGCCGCGTCGCTCTCGGCCTCGTTCACCGAACTCGCCGGCGCGTTCGCGGCAGAGCACGCCGATGTCGAGGTGAAGCCGATCGTGTACGACGGTTCGGCGACGCTCGCCACCCAGCTCTTCGAAGGCGCGATGGCCGACGTGTTCGCCTCCGCCGACGAGCGCACGATGTCGCGAGTCGCCAAAGCTGGCCTGCTCGCATCCGACGCATCGGTGTTCGCAACGAACACGCTGCAGATCGCGGTCGAACCCGGCAACCCGCATCGGATCGACTCGCTTGCCGACCTCAACGATCCCGACCTGGCTGTCGTACTGTGTGCGCCGCAAGTGCCATGCGGCGATGCGGCGCACCGCCTGTTGGAACTCGCCGGGGTGAGCCTCGCGCCGGCGAGCGAGGAGCAGAACGTGACCGCCGTCGCGACCAAGGTGCGGCTCGGGGAGGCGGACGCGGGTCTCGTCTACGCCACCGACGTGGTCGCGGCCGGCGGCGCGATCGAGGGGGTGCCGATCCCGAATGCCGAGCAGGCCCGCAACCGCAACCCCATCGCCGTGCCGGCATCGGCCAACAACCCGCACGCTGCACGCGAGTTCATCGGCTTCGTGTTGTCACCTGCGGGGCAGGCGATCCTCGCCAGGCACGGGTTCGGTACGCCGTGACCACCGCGCCGGAGCGTGACGCCCGCTTGCGCGTTGTCGACGCGCGTGCCACGAACCAGCGGATGCGCGTGGTCGCGGTGCCGCGTCTGCTCTACGTGCCGGCACTTGCCGGCCTCGCCGTGCTCGTAGCGCCGATCGCCGGGCTGCTGATGCGGGTCGACTGGCGCTTGGTACCCGCGGCGATCGTCTCACCGGAGGCGCTCGACGCGCTCCGGCTGTCGCTCGTGACCGGGTTCGCCGCCACTGCCGTGTGTCTCGTCGTCGGCACACCGCTCGCGCTGATCATGGCCCGATCCGGTCCGAGACTCGCCGGAGTGCTGCGCGCGCTCACCACCCTTCCGCTCGTACTGCCGCCCATGGTCGGCGGCATCGCCCTGCTCTACCTGCTCGGCCGCAACGGTCTGCTCGGCGCATACTTGGACCTCGCGTTCGGCGTCAGCATCCCGTTCACTACCGGGGCCGTCGTCATCGCGCAGTCGTTCGTCGCCCTGCCGTTCCTCGTGATCTCGGTCGAGGGTGCGCTGCGCACGGCCGGCACTGGCTACGAGTCGGTCGCCGCGACGCTCGGCGCCAGTCGCTGGACGGTGTTCCGTCGGGTGACCCTGCCGCTCGTGCTGCCCGGGCTCGTCTCGGGCACGGTGCTTTGCTTCGCCCGCGCACTCGGCGAGTTCGGCGCGACCGCGCTGTTCGCCGGGAACGCGCAAGGCACGACGCGCACGATGCCGCTCGCGATCTACACGGCGTTCAATGGCGCCGGGGTGAGTCAGGATTCCGCCGTTGCGCTCTCGCTGCTGCTCGTCGCGGTAGCGATAGTGATTCTGCTGCTACTGCGCGGCACGCGATCGGAGCTCGCGAAGTGAACGCGCAAGGCCCGAATGGGGCAGGCCCGGATGCGATAGGCCCGGATGCGGCAGGCCCGGATGCGGCAGGCCCGGATGCGACAGACCCGGATGCGACAGACCCGGATGCGACAGACCCGGATGCGGCACACCAGAATGCGGCAGACCCGGAGCCGACTGGCGCGAGCGCGCCGGGGGAGAACGCAGGCACAGCGGGCGTCACGTCCGGACCGGGTGGCGGGTCGCCCGGCGGGATCGGTCT
>CAYRUW010000149.1:0-4844 GCA_964427465.1 uncultured Diaminobutyricimonas sp. | reverse complement strand
GTCGCGCCCGTCGCGCCGGCAGCGACCGCGAGTTCGCCCATCGCCCCGAGCACAGGGATGCCGTCGAGGCGCATGTTGCGTTTGGCCGGATCGTCGTCGATGAGCCCGACGGGATAGTAGGGGGACTCACCGTCGCGGCGCATCCCGCGCACCATGAGCGCGCCGAGCTCGCCCGCGCCGTAGATGAGTGCCGGTTCGGCTCCGTCGGCCGGCTTCCTCGACCGCTCGAGGGTCATTCGGTGCACGTAGCGGACAGCAGCCATCGCGAGGAGCGCGATCGGTGCCGCGATGAGCACGACGCTTCTGGGAAGCGACCATTGCGTTCCGAAGAGGACCACGGGCAGCCCGAGGATAACGGCGGTGAGGGCCGCGGAGGAGACGAGAGCCAGGACTTCACCGAAACTCGCGCGCGGATGCCTGCCACGATAGAGGTGCACGGCCCAGCCTGTGGCGAACTGCACCACCGCCGCCGCGGCCCACAAGACCAGCATGCCCGACGCGAAGACCCGGTCGAGTTGCAGGTCGTAGCGCAAGAGCACCGCGGCGCCGAGTGCAACGATCCACGCGGTCGCGTCGATCGCGTACTGGCGGGCGGCCGCGATTCTTCGTGCGTGGCGGCCTTTGCCCGCCCTAGGCGTCCCGCCCACCAACTACCCCGTTCCGTCAGGACTGCGGGATCGACGATCCATGCACACCCCTGAGGAGAGGCACTTCGCAGTGGCCGTCGTTCTACGCCAGCTCACGGCCAATTAACGGTCCCGCCATAGTATAGTTCTCGACCGTCTTTTGGCACTCTGCTGAACGGATACCAAACGCGAGTCCTGGAGCACATTGGTCAACATCGCAGTCACGTCTGTAGGCAGCGGTATCGGGCAGGCTGTGCTCCGCTCTCTCGCCTTGAGCGAGTTCGATCACAGCGTGACCGGGCTCGACGCGCGCCCCTACAATTCCGGAATCCACTGGGTGCAACATGCCCGCATCGTGCCTGAGGTGCGACATCGCGACGCCTATCGCGAGCGCTTGCTGTCGGTCGTCGACGAGCAGCGGATAGACGTGCTCGTGCCCGGACTCGACAATGAGCTCCCGGTGCTTTCCGCCTTGCGCGCGGAACTCGCCGAGTCCGGCTGCACTGTTCTCGTCAGCGACGAGCCGGTCGTGAGGCTGAGCGCCGACAAGCTCGCGTTCGCGAACTGGGCGGCGGAGCGGAGCCTGCCCTTCGTGACGACCGTGAGCTTGCCTGAGGCCAGGGATCGGCCGGGCGACTTGGACTACCCGGTGGTCGTCAAGCCGCGTGGAGGCTCTGCCTCGCATGGCGTCCGGCTCGTCACGAGCCCCGATGTGCTCGCGGCGCTCGCGGGGGATGACCAGTGGATCGTGCAGCCGTACCTTGAGCCTCGGCTCCTGGACGGATCGCGGGCGAACCTCGAGAGTGCGGCTCCTGACTCCATCGAGCAGTCTCACGAGATCTCTGCGCAGTACGTGCTGGGCGACGGCGGCGCGGTATTGGGCGCATTCGTGAGCTTGAACTGGCTCAAGCTGGGTGTTCCGGTGCGCATCGAGCCATTGCTCGACGCGTCATGGACGGATGCGGGGCTGCATGTCGCGGAGCAGCTCGGTTCGCTCGGAGCGCGAGGTCCGCTCAACCTGCAAGGCCGCGTCACGCCCGATCGCGGAGTGCAGTTCTTCGAAATGAACGCCCGCTTCACCGGTATCACGGGCGTGCGTGCGCTCTTGGGCTTCCGCGAGGTCGAGGCCGCGATCCACGCCCTCCACCATGCCGATGAGACTCGCGCGCGTTCCGCCTTGAAGGTTGTCGAGCCTCTCGTGGGCTTCCGCCACGTTGGGGATATGGTCGTCCCGCGCACGCGGATCGAGCATCTCGTCGACGTCGGCGCATCAAGCCTGGCACCGCGGCCGTCCGGTTCGCGAGTGGCCGTTTCGGGCGCGTCGGGCTACGTCGGAATGACGACGATTCAGCATCTTCTCGATGGCGGCAGCAGCGAGGTGCACGCGATCGTGCGAACCGCAGCTGCCGGGCACGAGCTCTTGCGTCTGGTTCGAGCGGATGAGCGTCTGCATGTGCACGTGCTCGACCTGCTCGACCGCGAGATGGAACTGCCGGCGGTCGACACCATGCTTCATCTCGCGGCGGTGCGAGCGGTCGGGGAGAGCCCTGAGTTCCTCTACGAGGTGAACGTGGAGGGGACGCGCCGGTTGCTCCAGGCGGCGCGAGATGCCGGTGCCGGGCGCTTCGTGTATCTCTCAAGCCAGGCGGTCTACGGGGTGGCGCGCAGGCCGCCGTGGACCGAGGCGATGCAGGCGCGACCCGAGACGGCGTACGCGACGAGCAAGTGGCTCGGCGAGCTCATGTGCCGCGACGAGGTCGCCAATGGGCTGGAGCACGTGGTGCTGCGGGCGGCGCGAGCCTTCGGGCTCGCCCCCGGCATGCGATGGGCGGAGCTGCCCCACCAGTTTGCGGCCAAGACGGCGAAGGCGGAGCCGATTCTCGTGCACGGCGATGGCAGCCAGCGGCTGGACCTATTGCACGTGCAGGACCTCGGCGCCGCCCTTGCGCGCGCGGCCGACGCACGATCGGCGCTGCCGGGACGCGTCGTGCTCAACCTCGGCGGCGGGCATCCGGTCTCCGTGCGCGCGCTCGCGCTCGAGTGCGTGAGCGCGGCGCGGCAGCTCGGGATCGCCGAACCCCGCATCGAGTTCCTCGATTCGACAGGCCGGGGCCCGGACTTCGGGATGGACATCCGGCGGGCACGTGCTCGGCTCGACTGGTCGCCGTCGACCGCGCTTTCGGATGCTGTTCGCGAACTGGTACGCGCGGCCCTGCCCGGCTGAGCGCGTTCGCGTCCGTCCTGCGGCCGCCACCGGTCGAATACCGCGTCCAGCGGCCGTCAGATGGTCTGCACCTTGTATTCGTATTCGCCGAGGGTGTCGTTCTTGAACGCGGCGCGCACTTCCTCCAGTTCGGTCCAGTCCACGAGCACGATCGACTGGCCCCGTTCGGTGCCGATACCCGCTGTCGGCATCGTGAAGAAGTCGACGTCGTCGACCCGCACGTTTCGCAACTCGAAACCCAAGGACGCGACGTATCCGGAATCGAGCCCTTCGTCGGTGGCGAGATGCGGGGCGATCGCGCCTACGAGGTTGCTGATGGTGACCGGGTTGGAGAGGGTCTCGACGGTCAGGGTCTCGGCGAGCACCGACTTGATGAAGATCTGCTGGTTCCGCGCCCGCTGGTAGTCGCCGTCCCGGTACGAGTAGCGTTCGCGCACGAACGCGAGCGCTTCGTCCCCGTTCATGTGGTGCGTTCCCGCCTCGACGTAAGCGTTGTTGTACGGGCGCGCACGGTACGCGACCGGCACGTCGATATCCACCCCGCCCAACGCGTTCGTGATGTGTTTGAAGCCGTTGAAGTCGACGATCGCCACATGGTCGATACGGGACTGGATCAATGACTCGACCGTCTGCACGACGAGTGGCATCCCGCCTTTCGACAGCGCCGAGTTGATCTTCGCCTCGCCGTGACCCGGAATCTCCACCCAGCTGTCCCGCATGATCGACATCACCTGGATGCCGGAGCGGTCGGCCGGGATGTGCGCCACCATGATCACGTCCGTCAGACCGCGGCTCTCGGCGAGCGATCCGCCGATCGACTGTCGCGTGTCGGACCCCAGCAGCAGTATGTTCTGTGCTGCCGTCTCGGGTTCCGGTGGGCGGTGGACCTCCTCGGGGAAGACGTCCTCAAGCGTTTCGCGTGAGTCGAAGGTGCTCGACAGCGAGAATGCGTAGCCCGCCACGCCCGCTACAGCGAGCACGAGCAGGGAGCTGATGCTGATGAGTGAGATGCGAAGCCCTTTGCGCCGCCTCGCGCGATGCCGTGCCACGGTACTCCGGCCTCTGCTCGTGACGGGTCTCGACACCTTCACCTCGGAACTACTCGCAGCACGCCCGCACAAGCACTAAAGCGAGGCGAGCTTCGAATGGCTGGCGCCGCTCGCGGGCCGGCCTCAGCATGCAAGGATACGCAAGAAGCCGCACGATCTGCTGTCTTGGCGACTGGAAGTGCGAACTCGGTCGCAACGAATCCTCCACTGCCATAGTGTGGGAGCGTGACGTGGCTCGTGACCGGCGGGGCCGGATACATCGGGGCGCACGTCGTGCGGGCACTGATCGAGGCGGGAATGCCCGCGGTGGTCGTCGACGACCTTTCGACCGGCAGCGAGGCCTTCGTGGCGGATGGCGCGCAATTCGTGCGCGGCTCGATCCTCGACGGCGAACTGCTCGTGACCGCGCTCCGCGAGCACCGGGTGGCCGGGGTCATTCACGTCGCGGGCTTCAAATACGCCGGCGTGTCGGTCGAGCGTCCGCTGCACACCTACCAGCAGAACGTGACTGGAACCGCGACGCTGCTCGCCGCGATGCATGCGGCGGGAGTCGACCGGATCGTCTTCTCGTCCAGTGCCGCCGTCTACGGCACGCCGGATGTCGACCTGGTCACCGAGGACACCCCGAAGCGGCCCGAGTCGCCGTACGGGGAGTCGAAGCTCATCGGCGAGTGGCTGATCCGCGACCAGGCGGTCGCGACCGGGCTCAGGCACACGTCGCTGCGATACTTCAACGTCGTCGGTTCGGGGGATCCGTCGGTCCGCGATATGAGCCCGCACAACCTGTTCCCGCTCGTGTTCGACGCTCTCGCCGAGGGACGCACTCCGCGGATCAACGGCGACGACTATCCGACCCCCGACGGCACCTGCGTGCGCGACTACATCCACGTCGCCGACCTTGCGCGTTCGCATGTAGCGGCGGCCCGAGCGCTCGAGGCGGGAGGG
>CAYRUW010000148.1:0-4849 GCA_964427465.1 uncultured Diaminobutyricimonas sp. | reverse complement strand
TTCGCGATGGCCAGCGGCGTGATGAGCCGGGTTCCGCACCACCGTGCTGCTGTTCGCGATCGCGATGTTCTGCTTGGGCGCGTCCGTCGACATCCGCACGCTGGTCAGAACAGGCGGCAAGGCGGTGCTGCTCGGCGGGATCTCCACCGTCGTCGCGGTGGCCGTATCGTTCGCGGCGATCGCTCTACTGTGCTGACTAGGAGTGCAGCTTGGGCAACACTTCGCGGCCGAACACCTCTGCCCATTGTTCCTGGTTCCGGCCGGCATTGTGCAGATAGACGTGGGTGACGCCGAGGTCCAGGTAGCGCTGGATTTGCGCGCGGTGCGCATCGGGGTCTGATGAGACGAGCATGCGACCGGCGAAATCCTCCGGGCGCACGAGCTTGGCGATCTGCTCGAACTCGAACGGCGAGCGGATGTCTGCCTTCGGGAATCGCATCGCGCCGTTCGGCCACTCGGTCACGGCGTTGCGCAACGCCTCCTCGTCGGTCTCGGCCCATGAGAGATGCAATTGCAGCACCTTAGGCAGGGCCGAAGGGTCCTTGCCCGCCTCGCGCGCACCCTCGTCGAACTTCGCGAACAGGGCGCTGATCTTCTCGGGCGGAGCGCCGACCGTGATCATGCCGTCGACGTGCTTGCCCGCGCGCTTCGCAGTGACCGGACCCGCCGTCGCGACATAGATCGGGGGCGCGTGGTCAGGCATCGTCCACAGCCTGGTCGACTCCATCTTGTAGAACTGGCCGTGGTGCTTGGCGTCCTTGCCGTTGAGGGATGCGGCGAACAGCTTCTTGATGACGTCGACCGCCTCGAACATGCGGTTGATCCGTTCCGGAGCCTCCGGCCAGTAGCCGCCCACGATGTGTTCGTTGAGCGCCTCGCCCGAACCCAGCCCCAGCCAGTGCCTGCCCGGATACATCGCCGCGAGCGTAGCGCTGGCTTGCGCGATCATCGCCGGGTGGTACCGGAACGACGGGCACGTCACCCCGGGCCCCACTCCCCCGCGAGTGTTCTCCGCGATCGCGGTCATCACGTTCCATACGAACGACGCGTTGCCCTGCGCGGGCACCCATGGCTGGAAATGGTCCGTGGCCATGACCCCGTCGAAGCCGTTTTGCTCGGCGACCCGGCACAAGCGGACGACCTCGGCCGGGTGGAACTGCTCGAGCATGGCCGCATAGCCGACCCGGGCCTCAGCCATCCGCGACGGGCCCCCTCGTGTTCATGATCCCGTCCCAGCGCGGCGTTCGCTCTGAGTGCAGCCCGAACTGGTCGAGCGCCCTGGTAACGATGTGGTCCACCACGTCCTGAATCGTACTTGGCTGATTGTAGAACGCGGGCAGTGGCGGCAGGATCGAGACGCCCAGCCGTGCCAGCCGCAGCATGTTCTCCAGGTGAATGGCGCTGAACGGCGTCTCGCGCACGAGCAGCACGAGCTTGCGGCCCTCCTTGAGCACGACATCGGCGGCGCGAGCGACGAGATCGTCTGCGACGCCCGTCGAGATGTGCGCGAGGGTCTTCGCGGTGCATGGGGCGACGACCATACCGCGGGTCTCGAACGATCCGCTCGAGACCGTTGCGTCCTGTTCGCTCGGACGGTGCGAGAAGTCCGCGAGCTCCCGCACTTGCTTCGCGGTGTATGGGGTCTCGTGCTCGATCGTCCGTGCGCCCCAGGCGCTGATGATCACGTGCGACTCGACGTCGAACTCGCGCAGCCGTTCGAGCATGCGGATGCCGAAAATCGCGCCCGTTGCACCGGTGATGCCGACGATGATGCGCTGCGGCGCCGGCTTCGCGGAAGGCCCGGTCATCGCTTGCTCGCCTGGCGGAGCTCCTCGAGCTGCCGCCGCCAGCGTTCGACGACGCCGCCTTGATCCACGAGCTCGAACTCGACGCCGTTGAGCACTCGTGCGTACGGCACCTCGTCGCGCTCGACGGCGACCACGTTTCCCCGGAACGTCGACCGGCCTTCGCCCGTGGGCGCATCCACGGGCTCGACCTCGATCTGAATCCGGTGAATCGCACCGTCGTCCACGAGGAAGAGCATTCCCCTGCCCGTGGCCGCGAGCGCTGCCGTCGTCCGGCTCCGCGAGTAGAGCGTGAGAAAGACCTGCCCGCGTGAGACCGCGAGTACCTCCCCCACACTCAACGAAGCGACCCGCGGCCAGCCGTCGTCGCCGCACGCGATGAGCAGGATCGTGTAACCGATGCTGGCGTCGAGGTTCTCTCCGCTCAGTCGCTCGACGAGGCTGTCGGTCAGATCCGCCATTTCACATGCTTTCCGCTTGCCCGGTGTCTGTCGTAGCCGGCGAGAACGTCTCGCCCTTCCCGGTGACGATCGTGGGACTTTTCGACTGCGGGAACATGGCCTGGCAGAACGGGCACAGCAAGTCGTAACCAGCCTGCCACAGCTCGGTGTGCACGGGAAACGTCTTCGAGCACTGCGGACAGGTCACGGTGAAGATGGTCGACATTGAAGCTTTCCTACTCTGCTGAACTGGTTGAGCCGGATGCGGATTCGCGCACGAATTCGGTCATCGGGACCTTCTCGATCGCTTCTTGCGGCACCTCGATGCGGTCCGCGAACGGGCGCTGCACGGGCTTGGTCGCGTCGATGATCATCTTCGTCGTCATGATCGGATCGGTCTGCGACGGATCGAGGGTGTTGCCCTTGACGTTCTTGATCCAGTCCACGTCCTGATCGGCTTGAACCCGCGTCGCGATCGCCCAGAGCACCTGCCGGTCGTCGAACGGGTCCACGTCGCCGTCGACGACGAAGACGTGCTTGATCATGTCGACTTCGCCGAGCGCGATGAATGCCGCTTGCTTGGACTCGCCGTCGACTTTCTTGTCGATGGCGATGTTGATGTGCAGACGACACACTCCCGACAGCGGCAAGTGCACGGACTTGACCGACGGCACCACGCCCTTGATCCGGTTGTAGATGCGCGCTTCCTTGGGCAGGCCCCCCTGCACCTGGTCATCCGGGTGTCCCACGAACACGTCTTGATACACGGCATCCTTGCGATGCGTGATGGCGGTCACGTTGATGATCCAGCGCAGTCGCTGCGGCCCGTAGGTGCCCGGGAACTCGCCGAATGGGCCCTCGACCTCGCGCACGTTCGCGGGAATGACGCCTTCGATCACGATCTCGGCATCCGCCGGCACCATGAAGTCCTCGCCCCACGTCTCCGAAGGCACCAGGCGCAGCGATTCGCCCGCGACCGCGCCGATCACCTCGTAGTCGTCGTCGCCGAACGGCGCGACGTTCAAAGTGCCCAGGTAGAACGCGGGATGCGCACCAACCACGATCGCAACCGGCGTGTCCTGGCCGCGCTCCTCGTACTTCTTCGTGATCTGCCAATTGTGCCGAGGCGACATGTGCAAGCCGAGCTTGCGCGGCTCCTTGTACATCATCCGCAGGTATGCCGCGTTGTAGGCGCCGCTGTCCGGGTCCTTCATGATCGGCGTCATGTCGATGTAGGGCGCGGGGTCCATGTGGTGGTGACGCACGATCGGGAACTCCCTGAGGTCCGCCTCTTCGCCGACTTTGACGACTTGCTTCACGGGCGCCTCGTCGCGCGAGACCACGGTCGGCTGGATGCGTTGCTGTTCGCGCTTGCCGTATTCGAGGCTCAGCGGGAATTTCGACTCCGACACGGGCAGCCCGAGCGCTTGCGCGCAACGCTCCCGCTCGGCGAACACATTGGTCACGAGCGGGAACTTCGACACCTCGCCCAACAGGTTCAGCGGCTGGTGGAAAACCGCCATCGGGAACCGTCCGGCATCCTCCAATTGCTGCAGGATGGCGGTTACTTCGAACTCGGCCGGGTTCACCGGCTTGTCGATGTGCACGACCTTGTCGGGCTGGTCCCGCTCGACGGCGGCCATGAAATCTCTGAGGTTCAGCATTGTCTTCCTTGGTTGGTACTTGGTCTTCGAGTGGCTGCGATCGGTCAGTCGGCTTCCGGGAGCACAGCCACGTCTGCGCCGTAGAGCGTCAGGGTCACCTCCGCACCGGGTGCCGGGTTGAGCGTGGGCTTGCTGCGCACTCGCAGGCTTGCCGTGCCGACCTGCACGACGGAGATCACGCTGTCGCCGACGTACGAAGAGGTGACCACCTTGCCGACGAGGCGGTTCGTCGTCGGGGTGACCTTCTTCTCTTCGAGTTCGATCGCTTCAGGCCTCACCGAGACCCGGACGGCGTCCCCGGCCTTGTGGTCGCCGGGGCGCGCAGAACTGAAGGTGCCGATGTCGGTTTCCACTTCGATGCTCGAGCCGCCCGCTTTGGTCACCTTGCCGGCGATCAGGTTGGACGCGCCGATGAACTCGGCGACGAACGCGGTCTTTGGCGTCTCGTAGATCTCGCGCGGCGTTCCGAGTTGTGCGATCCTGCCCGAGTTCATGACCGCGATCGTGGTCGACATCGCGAGCGCCTCGTTCTGATCGTGCGTGACGTACAGAGTCGTGATGCCGAGTTCGTGCTGCAAGCGCTTGATCTCGAAGCGCAGGCTTTCGCGCAGCTTCGCGTCGAGGTTCGACAACGGCTCGTCGAGCAGCAACAGCGGCGGCTCGGTGACGATGGCACGCGCGAGCGCGAGGCGCTGCTGCTGACCGCCGGAGAGCTTCGTGGCCCGCCGCTCGGCCAAGTGCGCCAGTTCCATGGTCTCGAGCACCTTCATCACCTGGGAGCGGACGTCCTTCCGCTTGCCCGAGGTGGCCGCAGCCACCCGCAGCGGGAAAGCGGCGTTCTCGAACACCGACATGTGCGGCCAGATCGCGTATGACTGGAACACCATGCCGAGTCCGCGCTTGTTGGCCGGCACGTTCACGCGCTTGCGACCGTTGCCCT
>CAYRUW010000147.1:0-4867 GCA_964427465.1 uncultured Diaminobutyricimonas sp. | reverse complement strand
GTCGAACGTGACCACGTCCACCTCGCGCGCGAACCGCAGCACGACGTCGGCATCACGATAGTCGCCCACCTCGGTGGCGGCGAGCCGCGCACTCGAATGCTCGCACTCGGCGAGCACCCGCAATTCGACCCCGAGGTTCACCGCCGCGGGGATCATCATCCGGGCCAGCTGGCCGCCGCCGATCACACCTACGGTCAGTGACATTCGCGTTCCGATTCCGCTTCTCGCGCCCCAGGACAAGCCCCTGCCAGCGTCGCCGCGCCGGCGCCGGTTAGAATTCCAACCACCCACGACCCTACTCCGACCCAAGGTGGCCGATGCGCCTGCTGATGACGCAATTGATCCGCTTCGGGATCGTCGGATCGGCCGGACTGGTGATCGACCTAGTCGTGTTCAACGCCTTGCGGCTCACCGTGCTCGCACCCGAGATCGTGCACGAAGGACCAGTCCTCGCCAAGGTCGTCTCAACGGCGCTCGCGATCCTGGCCAACTGGATGGGCAACCGGCACTGGACGTTCCGCAAACAGCATCGCGAGCGGATGCTGCGCGAAGGGATCGAGTTCGCGGTGGTGAGCGTGGCCGGGGTCATGATCGGCGTCGGCTGCCTGTGGGTGTCGCACTACGTGCTCGGATTCACGAGCGCTATCGCCGACAACATCTCGGCCAACGTGATCGGGCTGGGGCTCGGCGCGGTGTTCCGGTTCGCGTTGTACAAGTGGTGGGTGTTCGACCCCAAGCGGGCGGCGGGAACTACAGCGGGTCGAGTAGCGCCCTCGGGCGCGTACCGAGACCGCGTGCCCATTGGGCTTGCTGGTTTCGATCCAGAGAAGCGTTCGAAACCGACGGCCGAGACGGCCGTCGGCGCTGGCGTCGCGGCGGAGGCCAGAAATGGCCTCCGCTCCAAGCTCCAGCGCGCTACTCGACCCACGGAGGGGTCACGGGCGGCCGAGAGCGCGGTAGTGCCAGCCGGCCGCACGCCACTTCGGCGGGTCCAGGCAGTTGCGCCCGTCGACGATCACCCGGTCCACGACTAGCTCGCCTGCCGCCGCCGGGTCGAGTTCGCGGTAATCCTGCCATTCGGTGAGCACGAGCACCGCTTGCGCCCCGCGCAGCGCCTCCTCGGTCGAACTCGCGTAGTTGAGCTCGGGACGGACCCGGCGCGAAGTCTCGACGGCCTCCGGGTCGACCGCGACGACTGTTGCGCCCAGCTCCGCAAGCCGCGAGGCGACATCGAGCGCCGGCGAATCGCGCACATCGTCGGAGTTCGGCTTGAACGCGAGGCCGAGCACCGCGACCCGGACGCCCGCCACGCTTCCGCCGCACACCTCGAGCGCCAGGTCGATGACCCGTTGCCTGCGTCTGAGATTGATCGAATCGACTTCGCTCAAGAATTCGAGCGCCTGGTCGACACCCAGCTCTTGCGCCCTGGCCATGAACGCCCGGATATCCTTCGGCAAACACCCGCCGCCGAAACCCAGACCCGCGTTCAAGAACTTGCGCCCGATCCGCGAGTCGTACCCGATCGCATCCGCGAGCGCGGTGATATCGGCACCTGTCGCCTCCGCGACCTCGGCCATCGCATTGATGAACGAGATCTTGGTGGCGAGGAACGCGTTCGCGGCGACCTTGACGAGTTCGGCCGTGGCATAGTCGGCGACGACCTTCGGCGTTCCCTCCGCGAGGGTCTTCGCATACACCTCGTCGAGCTGGGTGACCGCTTGCTCGTCGCTCTCTCGCACTCCATAGACCAACCGGTCGGGATGCAGAGTGTCCTTCACTGCGAACCCCTCGCGCAAGAACTCCGGGTTCCACGCGAGACGCGCGCCGGTGGGCTCGATCAGCTCGGCCAGCCGCTCGGCCGTGCCCACGGGAACCGTCGACTTGCCGACCACGAGGTCGCCCGGCCGCAAATGCGGCACCAGGGCCTCGGCGGCTGAGAACACGTACGTCAGGTCCGCGGCGTAGCTTCCCTCCTGTTGCGGGGTGCCCACCGCGATGAAGTGCACCGCCGAGCCCGCCGCCTGCGCGACGTCTGTGCTGAAGCTCAATCTGCCGCTGGCCAGTGCACCGCCGAGAGCCGCCTCGAATCCGGGCTCGAAGAACGGGGGATGCCCCGCCGACAATTGCTCGATCCTGCGCACATCGACGTCGATGCCGACGACGTCGTGCCCCAGTTCAGCCATGCAAGCGGCGTGCACTGCCCCGAGGTAGCCGCAGCCGATCACCGAAATTCTCACGATCGCACCATTCTGCCCGACTCCGCGCACGACCGATGCCACGGCGCCGGGCGCCTGGGCTCAACGGTCGCCCCAGGCAACCCCTTCGCCCCAGCCGCGGGTCTGGTCCTGCTGCCGCCGCATCGCGACCGAGTTGAAACTCGCCTCCATGAGGTCTTGCAGCGCTTGCTGCACGAGCACGGCCGAAGGCACGTCGCGCAACACGATCGGATGCTCCAGTCCCGTGTTGATCAGCACATCGCCGCTGCCGAACAACGACTGCAGCCCGTTCTGGCGCAAAGTCACATCGTAGCCACGGCTGTGCAGCAGCTCTTGCCGCACCCGCACGATGAACCCATGCCGGATCACCACTCGTCGCGTCGTGATCGTGTAGTTGTGGCCGAGCCACGACAGGAGCGGCAACAACCAGAACAGCACCACGAGCAAAGCGCCCGCTGCGACCACGGCCAGGTTCTGCCAGACCTCGCCGAGTTGCACGCCGAAATAGGCCGTAGCGCCGATCACCATCACGAGCGCGATACTCGGCCAGAACATGGCGCGGCCGTGCGGGCGCAACCGGGCCACGACCGACTCGGCGACGCGGCCTTGAGCAGACATGCCTCATTAATACCTCAGCGCGCGGTGCTCGCGGCCAGCTATCGCGGCGCGCTGGAGTCTTCGATCGCCGATCAGGCGTGACGCAAGTGGGTGACGTCCCCGGCGGTCACCGCGATCGGCGCGCCATCGGGATACGGCGTGACCACGAGCCGGGCGTCGTCGTCGATTCCGGTCGCGGTCCCGGCGATCGTGGCGCCGCCGGGCAGTTCGACGCGCACCTGCCTGCCGAGCGTGCCCAACACGGCCTCGACCGCGGCCCGGATGCCGGACGCACCGGCATCCGCGCCCGCTTCCGCGTACTCCGAGACGAGGCGTCGCAGCCCGGCCAGGTACCCGGAGAGCAGGGCATCAGCCAGTTCGTCGCCCACCGCGTCAGCTCCCTCGAGCGCGAGCGAAGTCGCCGACGGCACGGGAAGCTCGTTCTCGGAAAGGCTCAGATTCACCCCGGAGCCGATCACCACGGCACTTGAGCCAGGCGCGAACTCGGCGAGCAGACCACACACCTTGCGGCCGCCAACGAGCACATCGTTGGGCCACTTGAGCAGAACCTCCCGGCCGGGCAGGATCTGACGGATCGACTGCGTCATCGCCAGCCCCGCGATCATCGGGAACCAGCCGAACCGGTCGGGCGGCATCGGACGGCCCGATGCGAACGCTGGGCGCAGCAGCACCGACGCCGCGATCGTCCGCCCAGCGGGGGCGAGCCAGGCACGGCCCAGCCGTCCGCGGCCGGCGGTCTGGTCGCCGGTGACGACGACCGTGAACTCGTCGGCCGCATCCGCGCGCTCGAGCAGCTCGTCGTTCGTCGAGGCGACCTGATCGAAGATGACCAGTTCGGCGACCTGGGCGCTCCTGGGCAAGTGCATGCGATCAGGGTATGGGAGGAGTGCACCGAGCACGGCATCCGGTGTTGTCGAAATCCACCAACAGATCGCATCGAACGGCGCAGATAGGGTGAAACGGTGACCCCAAATGCCGACCGGCACCTCGCCGACCAGCACCTCGCCGACCAGATCGATCTGTCGACCACCGCCGGGAAGCTCGCCGACTTGCGCGAGCGATACCACGAGGCGGTCACCGCGAGCGGTCAGGCCGCAATCGAGAAACAGCACGCGAAAGGCAAGAAGACCGCACGCGAGCGCATCGAGGCGTTGCTGGATCACGGGTCGTTCGTCGAACTCGACGAGTTCGTACGGCACCGCACGCACGCGTTCGGCATGGACAAGAAGCGGCCCTACGGCGACGCCGTGGTCACCGGCACGGGGACCGTGCACGGGCGCCAGGTCGCCGTCTACGCACAGGACTTCACGATCTTCGGCGGCTCCCTTGGCGAGGTCGCCGGCGAGAAGATCATCAAAGTCATGGAGCTCGCGCTCAAGACCGGCGTGCCGATTATCGGAATCCTCGACTCCGGCGGGGCGCGGATTCAGGAAGGCGTCGTCGCCCTCGGCAAGTACGGCGAGATCTTCCGGCGCAACACCGCCGCCTCCGGGGTGATCCCGCAGATCTCGATCGTGTGCGGGCCGGCCGCAGGTGGCGCGGTGTACTCCCCCGCCCTCACCGATTTCGTGATCATGGTCGACAAGACCAGCCAGATGTTCGTCACCGGGCCGGACGTGATCAAGACCGTCACGGGCGAAGACGTCGGCATGGAGGAGCTCGGCGGCGCGCTCACGCACAACAAGACCTCGGGCGTGGCCCACTACCTGGCCAGCGACGAAGACGATGCGCTCGACTACGCCCGCACCCTGCTGAGCTACCTGCCCGACAACAATCTCGCAGATCCGCCGGTCTACGCATCCGAGGTCGAACTCGAGATCACGGATGCCGATCGCAAGCTCAACACGATAATCCCCGACTCGGCCAACCAGCCGTACGACGTGCACGACGTCATCGACGGGGTCGTCGACGAGGGTTCGTTTCTCGAGACGCAACCGCTGTTCGCACCGAACATCGTCGTCGGCTTCGCCCGAGTCGAAGGCCGTCCGGTCGGTGTGATCGCGAACCAGCCCAATGCGATGGCCGGCACCCTC
>CAYRUW010000146.1:0-4901 GCA_964427465.1 uncultured Diaminobutyricimonas sp. | reverse complement strand
GGCGCTCGCCGCCGCTCGGGAAGAGTACGGACTGAACGAGCCCCTGCACATGCAGTACCTCGCCTACCTCGCACGGGTTGCCGTGGGTGACCTCGGGCGCTCGTACGCCCTGCGCGACGAGGTCGCGGCCATCGTCGGCGAGAACCTGGGCGCGACGCTCGCGCTCGCCGCGATCTCGCTCGCGGTGGCCTGGCTGCTCGCGCTCGGCATGGCGATGTGGTCGGCTCGCGGCAGTCGCGCCGCCAGCGCGATCGGCTCCGCGCTCGAAGTGACCGGAGCGGCCGTGCCGCATTTCTGGCTCGCGATCGTGCTCATCCTGTTGTTCAGCACGACCCTCGGCTGGCTGCCGCCGGTGAGCGTGCCCGGCCCACTCGGACTCGTGCTGCCTGTGCTCACCCTCGCCGTGCCGCTCAGCGGGTTCCTCGGGCAAGTGATGCGAGAATCCCTGCTCGACGCGATGGCCTCGCCGTTCGTGCTGTCGGCCCGGGCACGCGGCGAAAGCGAGACGGGCGTCTACTTCAGACATGCCCTTCGCCACGCGGCGATACCGGCCGTCGGACTCACCGGCTGGGCATTCGGTTCGCTCGTCAGCGGAGCCGTCGTCGTCGAGACCGTGTTCGCCCGGCCAGGACTTGGCCGCACGCTTCTGAACGCGGTGCTCGGCAGGGACGTACCGCTCGTGCTCGGCGTCGTGCTCGTCGTCGCGTTCGCCTACATTCTCGTGACCACAGCGACCGACCTCGCCGACCGGCTGATCGATCCGAGACTGCGACGAGCTCGATGAGCGCGACCACGAGAACGTTCGCCGCCGGGCCGGCCCTCTCATCCCGCGCGCCCGCGCACCGAAGTCGTGTGCGTCCGGCCGAGCTCGTCGCGGTGACCGTGCTCGTGTTCTTGCTCGTCGCCGCGATCGCACCATGGCTGCTCACCCCGATCGACCCGCGCGCGATCGACCCGTCTTCGAGCTTCCTGCCACCCTCACTAGCGCATCCGTTCGGCACTGACGAATCCGGACGCGACATCCTCGCGCGCGTGCTGCACGGCACCGGACCCTCGATGCTGATCGGACTGTCGGCGACGGCGATCGGGATCGGCCTGGGCCTCGTGCTGGGCCTGCTCTCCGGCCTGGGCCCGCGCTGGCTCGACTTCGCGACCACGCGCTTCATCGAAGTGCTGTTCGCCTTTCCGGGACTGCTGCTCGCCCTGCTCGTGATTGTGATCTACGGCCCGGGGCTCGTGACCTCCACGATCGCGGTGGGACTCGCGACCGCTCCCGGCTACGGCAGGCTCATCCGCAGCCAAGTGCGCGTCATCCGGGGCGAGCCGTACCTGGAATCCGCGCTCGTACTCGGCCGCAGTCGATCGCACCGGATACGCCGCCACTTGCTGCCGAACCTCGCGGGGTCGCTGTTCGTGCTCGCTACGCTCGGCGTGGGCCAATCGATCGTCTGGGCGTCCTCGCTCAGCTACCTGGGCCTCGGTGCAGTGCCGCCGACCGTCGAATGGGGCGCCATGCTCGCCGCCGGCCGCACCTACCTGTCCTCGTTCTGGTGGATGACCTTCTTTCCTGGCTTGTTCATCGTGCTCAGCGCCGCGGCCACAACCGTTCTCGGCCGCAGCATGCAGAACCGGGTGCGCGAATCGTGACCGCCCTGCTCGAGGTACGCGACCTGCGCGTCGGCTTCGGCGACCGCGACGTTGTAGACGGGGTGTCATTCGAAATCGGCCACGGCGAGTGTTTCGCGCTGGTCGGCGAGTCCGGTTCGGGCAAGAGCGTGACCGCGCGCACCCTGCTCGGCCTCGCGGGCCCCCGAGCGCGAGTGAGCGCCGCAGCGGCGCGCTTCGAAGGCGAGGCGCTGCCGCTGCGGTCTGTATCGGGCATGCGCAAACTGCGCGGCACCCGGATCGGGCTCGTGATGCAAGATGCGCTCGTCTCGCTGGATCCCCTGCGCCCGGTCGGCCGCGAGATCGCCGACGCGCTTCGCTTGCACACGAGACTCGGCCCGGCCGCACGCCGCGAACGCGTCATCGACCTGCTCGCCGAAGCGGGGGTGCCCGAACCGGAGCGCCGCGCCTTGCAGCGCCCCGGCGAGCTCTCGGGTGGGCTCCGGCAGCGAGCGCTCATCGCATCCGCTGTGGCGCTGCGACCGCGCTTGCTGATCGCCGACGAACCCACGACTGCGCTCGACACCACGGTGCAAGCCGGCATCCTGGAATTGTTCGAACGGCTGCGGGCTACGGGAACGAGCATCCTGCTGATCAGCCACGACCTGGCGGTCGTCTCCTCCCTCGCATCGCGCGTTGCGGTTATGAACGACGGCCGGATCGTGGAGAGCGGCGCGACCGGGGATGTGCTCGGCGGGGCCGAACACGAATACACTCGGCGGCTGATCGCAGCCGTGCCGACCGACCGGCCGCGCGGTGAACCGCTGACACGTTCCGGTGAGTACGGCCCTACCGACCCTGCGGCACTCGCGGCAGGCGAGCCGCGCCAAGCCGCACCGGGCGCGGCCACCCCCGACGGGACACCATCCGGACCGGTGCTGGAGACGTACGGGCTCACCCGCCGGTTCGGCGATCGGATCGCCGCGCAGGATGTCTCGCTCGCACTGGCGCGCGGCCGCACGCTCGGGCTCGTCGGCGAATCCGGTTCCGGAAAGACGACCGTGGCACGCCTCGTGCTGGCGCTCGACCGGCCGGATGCCGGGTCGGTCCGGTTGCTCGGCCACGATTGGACGGGCATGACCGAGCGTGAGCGCAGAAGCTTGCGACCGCGAATCGGCGCGATCTACCAGGATGCGCTCAGCTCGCTCGACCCGCGGCTGACGGTCGGCGCCATCCTCGCGGATGCGATCACGGCCGGGCGCTCGCGCGCCGCAAGCGAGGAGGTCTCCCGGCTCATGGCACAAGTGGGGCTGCCAGCGGAGCTGGTCAGGCGAAGGCCGCGCCAGCTTTCCGGCGGAGAACGACAGCGGCTCTCGATCGCGCGTGCGATCGCACCACGACCCGACGTGCTCGTATGCGACGAACCCGTGTCGAGCCTCGACGTTTCGGTGCAAGCGCAAGTGCTCGACCTGCTGGATCGCCTGCAACGCGAACTCGGGATGAGCTACTTGTTCATCTCGCACGATCTCGGCGTGATCCGGCACATGAGCGACGAAGTGGCGGTGATGCGGGACGGGCGGATTCTCGAGCACGGCGAGACCGAACAAGTCTTCGCCAGCCCCCAGCACGAATACACGAGCGCGCTGATCCGCGCCGCTCCGCGCATCCGCGTCGCGGACCGGGATTGACCGGAAGCACGAGCGAACACACACAATTCGTAATCTTGTCGCGGCGCGGGCACACTCCGCCGTAGCCTTGAGCAATGGTCATGCTGGACCGCAGGCAGTTCTTGGCACTCGGCGGGGGAACGGCGCTCGCGCTCGGAATCGCCGGTTGCACCACTGCCAACCCGCAGTCCACGCCCCAGCCCGGAGAGCGGGTGCAGTTCCCGGCCGGATACACCTGGGGTGCAGCGACCTCGGCGTTCCAGGTCGAGGGCTCGACAACGGCCGACGGGCGCGGCCGGTCGATCTGGGACACCTTCGCCGCCAAGCCGGGCCGGATCCGTGGGGGTGCCACCGGAGACCCGGCGGCCGACCACTACCGGCGCTGGGAGGAAGACCTCGGGCTCATGTCCGAGCTGGGGCTCGGCGCCTATCGGTTCTCGGTGGCCTGGCCGCGCATCCAGCCCGACGGCTCGGGCCCGGTCAACCAGAAAGGGCTTGACTTCTACCGCCGGCTCGTCGCCGGATTGCTCGAACGCGGCATCCACCCCGGGATCACGCTCTATCACTGGGACCTTCCGCAAGCGCTGCAGGATGCCGGCGGCTGGCCGTCGCGCGACACCGCCCAACGCTTCGCCGACTACGCCGAGATCATGTTCGACGCTCTCGGCGACACGGGAGCCGACTGGTTCACGATCAACGAACCGAAGACGACCGCCTTCGTCGGACACTGGTACGGCGGCCATGCTCCCGGCTTGTCCGATCCGGATGCCGCGGTCGCCGCGGTGCACCACCAATTGCTCGCGCACGGGCTCGCCGTGCAGCGGTTCCGGCAGGCGCAAAGGTCAGGCCGGATCGGCATCGCCCTGAACCTGCTGCCGGTGTATCCCGTGGGCGAGGATGCCGAACCAGCCGGCCAGCGGATCGACGCGGCCGAGAACCGCCTGTTCCTCGACCCCGTCTTGCTCGGCAGCTACCCCGACGATGCGATCGGAGCCGGCGGCGGCTCGGTGCCCGCCGATCCGGCGCGCTTCCGCGCGCTAATCCGGGAGGGCGACCTCGAGATCATCTCGAGCCAGAACGATCTGCTCGCGATCCAGTACTACGGCGTGACCGGGGCGGACTCCGCAGGAAACCAAGTGCGCATCTACCCGACATCGAACGCGCCCTGGCAGCAGATCTATCCGGAGGGCCTGTACGACCTGCTCGTGCGCTTGCGCGACGAGTATCCCGCGATCCCGATCGTGATCACCGAGAACGGCATGCCCGACGAGACGCCCGAGCTCACCGTGGACGACCCGTACCGGGTTCAGTTTCTGCGAAACCATTTCGTACAAGCGCACCGTGCGATCGAGGCGGGCGTGCCGCTCGAGGCACACTACGTCTGGTCGTTGCTCGACAACTTCGAATGGGCGGAAGGCTACGAGCAGCGCTGGGGCATAATCGCCGTGGACTTCGAGACGCAGCAGCGCACGCTCAAATCGAGCGCCCAGTTCTACCGCGAGGTCATCGCGGAAAATGCGGTAACCGCGGGTTGACCGCGGCCGCGGTCGCAGGCGGCCGGGCCGGTACCGGTCCCGGACAGCAACGCACCGGTAGGATGGCCGCAACCGCACACTCAGACACCTCTTC
>CAYRUW010000145.1:3892-4932 GCA_964427465.1 uncultured Diaminobutyricimonas sp. | reverse complement strand
CGGGCCTGCTGCCCGCGCTCGTCGCCGTGCGCGTGAAGGTGATCGACGCCATCCGGTACTAGCTCGCCCGCGAACCCGGCGGGCGTGCACGACGGGCGTAGCCTTGTCGCGTGGAGCTGCGCACCGCGACCGCGGACGACGCCGGATTCATCGAACACGTGTTCGTGCTCGCGGCCGACTGGAACCCCGCGAATGTCAAAGGGGAGGCGCACTGGCGCGCCGACCCGACGTTCCCGAAATACGTGGGCGGATTCCCGCGCGGAACCGACCACGGGATCGTCGCCGAGGTCCGCGGCGCGCCGGTCGGCGCTGCATGGTGGCGGTACTTCACCGAACGCGAGCCCGGTTATGGGTTCGTCGCGGCAGACATCCCCGAACTCTCCATCGGAGTCGTGCTCGCACAACGCGGGCAGGGCATCGGCCGCGCGTTGCTCCGTGCGCTCGTGGGCGTGCGTGCCGGTCCCATGAGCTTGAGCGTCGAAGACGGCAATCCTGCGATCCGGCTGTACGAGAGCGAAGGGTTCGTGCCGGTCGGTCGCGTTGGCGGTTCGACCACGATGCTGCACCCCGGCCGGGTCGTGGGAACGGCTGTCGACGACCGCCCCTAGCGAACACGCGGCAAGCACTGCTGCCCCCGACGGGGGCTGGCGGTACCGTTGAACCCATGGCCTCGCGCACCGGATCGAGTTCGCGCGCCCGCAAGACGACTAGCCGCACTCAAGCGACGAAGAAGCTGCCGGCGCGCAAGTCGCCGTCGCGCAAACCCGTCGAGCCGGAGCCCGGGCTGATCGTGCGGGCATATATGGCGCTCGCGCACGCGACGGGCGCTGCGTTCCGGCTGCTCGGCAAAGAGTCCCTTGCCAAAGACGAGCGGCGCGACGGCGTGCCGTTCTTCCTCGTGCTGCTGGCGGCTGCCGGCGCCGTGGTCGAGTGGTTCAATCCGCAAGACCCGGTCGCGATCGCACTCGACGCATGGACGTTCGGGGGCCTGCTCGGCAGGGTCGCATTCGCGCTTCCCGTGATCATGGTGCTGTTCGCCG
>CAYRUW010000145.1:0-3882 GCA_964427465.1 uncultured Diaminobutyricimonas sp. | reverse complement strand
GCTGTTCCGGCATCCCTCGAGCGTCAACGACAACGGCCGCATCGGCATCGGTTTCGGCGCACTCATCACGTCCGTGAGCGCCCTGTGCCACATCTACGGCGGCCAGCCGGAGCCGGCCGGCGGGCCGGAAGCACTCGCGCGCGCGGGCGGTCTGCTCGGCTGGGTCGTCGCATCGCCGTTACTCGGGCTGGGCGGCGAATATCTCGCAGTGCCGGTAATCGTCGCCTTGCTCGTACTCAGCCTTTTCGTGATCACCAAGACCCCGCCGAACCGCATCGGCAGCCGCTTGCGTGAGCTCTACGCGTACCTTTTCGGCGCCGAGCTGCCCGAGCCCGAAGCGAATCGGGCGAAGGGCTCCAAGACCGCCAACCAGACCGAGCAACTCGAGTTCGGCACGCTGAGCGACCTCGGCCTCGAAGCCGACACCGGCAACGTGCCGTGGTGGCGGCGCAACAAGTCCAAGCGCGAAGACGAGCCCGCTTTCGACTCGCCCGTGCTCGGGCGCGAGCAGCCGACCGAGACGGTCGCGGAGGACACTGGGGAGTTCGGGATCGACTTGCTCGAAGACCTGATCAGGGCCGAGGAAGCCGTGAAGCGTTTCACCGGCGAAGTCGAGCGCCCTGCCGCCACCGGCATCCGCGACGACGGAGCGGCCGAGACCGAGACCGGGAGCGCGACCGGCAAGAACAGATCGGATGCGCGCGAGACCGAGGATGCCGGCGACGCCGATGCCGCGAGCGGCGCCGAACAGCGGGCCCCGTACCGCCTGCCGCCGGCTTCGCTGCTCGCGCCGGGCACGCCGCCCAAATCGCGCAGTGCCGCCAACGACGAGGTCGTCGCGGCGATCACCAATGTGCTCGACCAATTCGGCGTGCAGGCCAAAGTCACCGGGTTCAGCCGAGGGCCGAGCGTCACCCGGTACGAGATCGAACTCGGCCCCGGCGTGAAGGTCGAACGCGTCACCGCGCTCAGCAAGAACCTCGCCTACGCGGTCGCGAGCAACGAAGTGCAGATCCTCTCGCCCATCCCCGGCAAGAGCGCGATCGGCGTCGAGATACCGAACAAAGACCGCGAGATCGTCTCGCTCGGCGACGTGCTGCGCTCCGGCGCATCGGCCAAGAGCCGACACCCGATGACGATCGGACTGGGCAAAGACGTCGAGGGCGGCTTCGTCGTCGCGAACCTCGCGAAAATGCCGCACTTGCTCGTCGCGGGCGCGACCGGGTCCGGCAAGTCGAGCTTCGTGAACTCGATGATCGCCTCGGTGCTCATGCGCGCAAAGCCCGCCGAAGTGCGGATGGTATTGATCGATCCGAAGCGGGTCGAGCTCGCCGCCTACCAGGGCGTGCCGCACTTGATCACGCCCATCATCACGAACCCGAAGAAAGCGGCCGAAGCGCTGCAGTGGGTCGTGAAAGAGATGGACATGCGCTACGACGACCTGGCTAGCTTCGGGTTCCGGCACATCGACGATTTCAACGCGGCGGTCGTGAACGACGAGATCACGCTCCCGCCCGGCAGCGAGCGCAAGCTGCATCCGTATCCTTACTTGCTCGTCGTCGTCGACGAGCTTGCCGACCTGATGATGGTCGCGCCACGGGATGTCGAGGACTCGATCGTGCGGATCACCCAGCTCGCGCGCGCATCCGGAATTCACCTTGTGCTTGCGACCCAGCGGCCTTCGGTCGACGTGGTCACCGGGCTGATCAAAGCGAACGTGCCCTCACGGCTCGCGTTCGCGGTCTCGAGCATGACCGACTCGAGGGTCATCCTCGACCAGCCCGGCGCCGAGAAGCTCATCGGCCAGGGCGACGGATTGTTCTTGCCGATGGGCGCCTCGAAATCGATCCGGGTGCAAGGCGCGTGGGTCACCGAGAGCGAGATCAACGCCGTGGTCAAGCACGTCACGGCGCAAGCCCGCCCCGAGTACCGGCAAGACGTCGCGGCCGGGCCCGAGAAGAAGCAGATCGACGCCGATATCGGCGACGACCTCGAATTGCTGCTCGCCGCGGCCGAGCTCGTCGTGAGCACCCAGTTCGGTTCGACTTCGATGCTGCAGCGAAAGCTCAGAGTCGGCTTCGCCAAGGCGGGGCGGCTCATGGACTTGCTTGAGTCGAGGGAGATTGTCGGACCGAGCGAGGGGTCCAAGGCGCGCGACGTGCTCGTGACCGCGGAGCAATTGCCGGGAGTGCTCGCGCGTTTGCGCGGCGAAGAACCACCGGCTGCCACGGACTCCGGCGGGTATTCTGAGGACGATGGCCCCTCGGACGAGGACGCCTGGCAGCTGACCGGCAGGGAGTGAGCCTCGTGACACTGCCCGACGGCTTCGATGACCCCGCGGGCAGCACCCCGGCCCGCGCAGCGGGGCGCGACGCGAGCACCCGGCGAGGTTCGGCACGCGGTTCCGACCCGGCCCGCGACGATCGGGCCGCAGCCGATCGGGCCGGCCGGACCAACCCGATGCGCGGCCGCGTCGCCCGGGGCGGCGAGACGCCGGCGAGCACGGGGAACGTCGCGAACATCGTCACGGTGGTTCGAATCCTCATGGCGCCCGCGTTCATCTGGCTGCTGCTCGCAGACGACCGCGCCTTCGGCCCGCTCCGCTTCGCTGCCGCTGCGCTGTTCGTCGTTGCGATCGTCACCGACAGCGTCGACGGCTTGCTCGCCAGGCGGCAGAACCTGATCACCGACTTCGGCAAGATCCTCGACCCCGTCGCCGACAAGGTGCTCACCGGCGGGGCGCTCGTCGTGCTCTCGCTGCTCGGCGAACTGCCGTGGTGGGTGACCGCGCTCGTGCTCTTGCGCGAGCTGGGAATCACCGCGTTCCGGCTCGCGGTGCTGCGCAACCGGGTGATCCCGGCTTCGCGCGGCGGCAAGCTCAAGACCGTGCTGCAAGCCGTCGCGATCGCTTTCGCGCTCACGCCGTTGTGGGTGGCGCTCGGCGACTGGGTGCACGTGCTCAACGCCGGTCTCATGTCGCTCGCCGTTGCAGCGACCCTGATCAGCGGAGTCGACTACCTCGTGCGTGCGGTGCGGGAGAACCGCGCCGGATGAGCGAGCCCAAGCGCCCAGCGGTCGTCTCGGATGCGGTGGCCGGCGAAGCAGCGCTCTGGTCCGACCAGCCGGTGCAATTCGTGTCGCGGCTCGTGAGCGAACTCGCCGCGCGCGAGCTGACGCTGGCGGTCGCGGAGTCGCTCACCGGCGGGCTCGTCACGGCAGAGTTCGTGCGCCCGCCCGGTGCCTCCGCGGTGCTGCTGGGCGGCATCGTCGCCTACGACACTTCGCTCAAGCACACGCTCATCGGAGTGGATGCCGGGCTGCTAGCCGAGCACGGCCCGGTGCATCCGCAAGTGGCGATGCAAATGGCCGACCGCGTGCGGTCGAAGTTCGCGGTCTCAGGCCGTCCCGCCGACCTCGGGCTCGCGACGACCGGAGTCGCCGGTCCCGACCCCCAGGCCGGCGTGGAGCCGGGCACAGTGCACATAGGCGTCGCGGTCGGGAATAACGTCGACGCGATCGAGTTGCACTTGACCGGGACGCGGGATCAGATCCGTGCGGAAGTGGTCACGGCGGCGATCCGAGCGCTCGCCGAAGCGGTGCTGCCGTTAGGGGAATACCGCCGGTTGCGATCACGTTACAAGTGTTGAATTAACACGCGTCACACAGACTGCGCTGGTTAGAGTTTCGAGTATCCGCGGGGTAGTGTTACTCATCCGGAGACGGGGAAATCGAGCCCGGCAGTCAGGCAGAGAAAAGGAGGCTCCCATGGTTCTTGTACGTCAAGAGATCGGTGACGTTCTTCGGGACTTCCGCCTGCAGAAGGGCCGTACCCTTCGCCAGGTCGCGAGCAAGGCATCGGTCGCGCTCGGATACCTGAGCGAG
>CAYRUW010000144.1:0-4951 GCA_964427465.1 uncultured Diaminobutyricimonas sp. | reverse complement strand
GAGGACGAGCCGTGGCGGGTGGTCTCGGTGCGCAACCGGCCGGACGACGGCCGATGATGGCCGCTGCGATCGCCGCTGCCCTCGCCGGCTGCTTCATCGGATCGTTCCTGAACGTGGTCGTGCACCGGGTACCTGCCGGCCGATCGGTGATCAGGCCTCGTAGTGCGTGTCCGCGCTGCGGGCACGCGATCCGGTGGTACGACAACTTCCCCGTGATCTCCTGGCTCGTGCTTGCCGGCCGGTGTCGCGACTGTCGCGCGCCGATCTCGGTCCGCTATCCGCTCGCCGAACTCGGCACCGCGGCCCTTTTCGCGGCCGTCACGATCTGGCTAGGCCCGAAGGTCGCGGCTGCCGACTCGATGACGTCCGCAGTCTCCGCCGTGCTCGAATTGCTCGCATTCCTTTATCTCGCCGCGATCAGTCTCGTGCTCGCGCTGATCGACCTGGATACCCGGCGGTTGCCGAACGTCATCGTGCTGCCCTCCTATCTGGTCGGTGCCGTCCTGCTCGGCACTTCCGGGATACTCCGCGGCGATCTCGCGTCGCTCGTTTCCGCCGCCGCGGGGATGCTCGCGCTCGGTGGCTTCTACCTCGTGCTCGCGCTCGCGGTGCCCGGCGGCATGGGTTTCGGCGACGTGAAACTCGCGGGTCTGCTGGGCCTGTTCCTCGGCTGGCTCGGCTGGGCCGAACTCGCCGTCGGGGCGTTCGCGGCGTTCCTGCTCGGCGGAGCATTTGCAATCGCACTGCTGATCGTCAGACGAGCCCGCCGGCGCAGCGCAATGCCGTTCGGCCCGTGGATGTTGTCGGGTGCCTGGTTGGGCGTGTTCGCTGCAGGGCAGATCGCCGCCGGCTACCTAGACTGGTCGGGTCTTAGCAGTCCGGGGGTTGCAGGCGCATGAGTCCTACCATCGTGGGTGTCGACATCGGCAGCCGTAGCGTGCGCGCCGTGGAGTTGAAGAATCCGGCGAGTTCGAAGCCGACCATCACGCGTTTTCATGAGGTGCCGCTGCCGGAGACCGCGGTGCGCCGCGGCGAGGTAATCGAAGTCGGCACGGTCTCCACCGCGCTCAAGACCTTGTGGTCCACGGGCGGTTTCACGGCCAGGAACGTCGTGCTGGGCATGGGCGGGCAGCCGGTGTTCGTGCGCGATCTCACCGTGCCGAAAGCACCCCTCGCACAGATTCGCGAAGCACTGCCGTTCCACGTGCAAGAGCTTCTGCCGGTGCCGGTGACGGACACGCTGCTCGACTTCTACCCCGTAGCGGAAGGCAGAGGCGAGCACGGGCCGGTCGTGAGCGGATTGCTCGTCGCCGCGATCAAAGAGTCGGTCTCCAACAATGTGGCGGCCGCATTGCACGCGGGCCTTCGACCGGTGCACGTCGATCTCGTGCCGTTCGCGCTCGTGCGGGCGCTCACCCCCATCCGCACGTTCAAGGGCCGCTCCGCGGTGGTCACGATCGGCGCTACGACGATGAACCTGATCGTCGTGCACGACGGCGTGCCGCAATTCGTCCGGATCATCCCCGGTGGCGGAAACGACCTGGATAAGGCGCTTTCGACGCGGATGGGCGTACCGCCCGTGGAAGCCGAGCAGCTCAAACTTCGCATCGGCATGAACGCCGCGAGAGCAACGCCCGACGAGCGACCGATCGTCGAGACGATCTACCACTCGGTCGGCGAATTGCTAACCGGCATCCGGAACACGCTCAACTACTACTACACCTCGGCGAAGCCGACATCGCCGCTGGATCGGGTGATCCTCTCTGGCGGCGGCGCCCGGCTCGACGGTTTCGAAGCCGCGCTCGCCGACGCCATCGGCTTGCAAGTGCAACGCGTCGACGCGTTCGGTGCCGCGGTCGTGCCGGCGGCGCTGCGCAAGAGGATAAGCCCCGCGCACGCCGACCCAATGGCGACCGCCTTCGGGCTCGCGCTCGGGAGCAAACCATGAGCGATCGGCAGACATTAGTGCTCGGCGGTGAGCCGCGAGTCGAACTCCTGCCGCCCGAGGTCAAGCTGCGCGAGCGGCATCGCGACACACGGCGGTTGCTCGTGCTGCTCGTCATCCTTGCGGTCGTCGTCGCGGGCGCTGGCATCACGGGCGCCTATTGGCGCTCGTTTCAGGCCGAAGCAGCCCTAGCCGTCGCGCAGAGCAGAACGGTTGAACTTCTAGCGGAGCAGTCACGGTACACGGATGCTGCCGCCCTGGCCGCGACCGTCGATTCGGTTCGCCAAGCGCGCGCCGATGCTGCGTCGAGCGAGGTGCTCTGGCAGGACGTGACCGAGCAGATCCGCACCCATCTGCCGGAGGGGGTCGAACTCGATGTCGCCGTGATGCTCTCCAGGCTGCCATGGGCGGAGCCGCTCGATGTGACCGGCGCCTTGCGCGAGCCCAGGGTTGCGCAAGCCTCGCTCATCCTGGTTAGCGACACGGTGCCCGACCCGATAGATCTCGCGCGGGCGCTCTCTCGCATCGACGGCTACGCAGACTCGAGTGTCGACATGGTCGAGTGGGTAAAGGACCACAATCACTACCACACGATGATTAGCCTCAACCTGAACGAGGAGGCGCTCTCGCACCGCTTCGCCGAGCAGGAGGGCGAGACGGAAGCGACTGCCGAGCCGGTCGGCGGCGAGGCCGAGCAGCAAACGACGGAGGCCGGGCAATGAGCGGCAATCGGGTGTGGATTGTCGGGTCGGTTATCGCGATCGTGGTGGTGCTCGCGCTGGGCTGGCTGCTCGGGGCGTCGCCGTTGCTACAAGCAGCAGCCCTGGCGGACTCCGACCGTGCTTCCGTGCAAGCGCAGAACAACGTGCAAGAGGCGGTACTGGCACAATTGCGCGCCAAACACGACCGGATCGGCCAACTCGAGGCCGAACTCGCCGAACTCCGGCAAGCGGTACCGTCCGAAGTGCAGATCGAGGACTTCATCGACCTGGTCGACAAGATCACGACGGAAGCCGGCGGCAAGATCGAGACGATAACCGTTGCGGAACCTCTGCCGTACGGGGCGGATGGTGCCGGAACCGACCCCGCCACGAGCACAAGCGCTGACGCCGAAACCGCTGAGGGCACCACGCCCGCAAACGAAGCGGGGCCGGTAGCCGTGCCCGTAACACCGCCGGCCGCGACGGCCTCCGTCTATTCCGTGTTCGTGCGGATCACGGTGTTCGCCGACCCGCTGCAGGCAACGCTCATCGCCGATGAACTCCAGAAGTCTTCGAGGTACTACCTGATGAGCGGGATGACGTTCAACGGCGCCGACTCGGTGGAAGAAGCGCGCGGCGTGTTCGAGGGGTACCTCCTGGTCGTGCCGGAGGCGTCCGCGAACGCCGGGACGCCTGTCGAAGTGAATGGGCAGCCCGGCGTCGCGGTACCCGTGCCCTGAACCTTGTGGTTGACCTCCGGTGCCTCAAGATTTCCTGAGGCCATATCGGGTCGACCCGTTAGACTGCCCTCGACCGGCGCAGGAACCGACTCTAGGAGCGCACTATGGCCGACCTGAAGGATCACGACCCCGCCGACGAGCGTGTGGAGAATGCGCCGGCCGAACCCGAGCCGGTGGCACCCAGGCACGCACAATCCGGTCCGGTCGAAGAGCCCGTGGAGCTCTCCGAGAACGACCCCGTGCTGCCGAGCGGCGGCCCCGCTGCAGCGGCGACCGAAGAGTCGGCCGATTGGGTCGAACCGGGCGAACCGGCCGAGGACCCCGGCCCGGCCGGACCGATCGGTACGACAGACGCCACGGATCGATCCGCTGAACCCGTCACCGTCGTGGAGTCCGACGAAGCGCGAACCGAGGCCTACCCGGCCGGAATCGAGCCGCGCGTGCCGGCCGACGATGCGGAAACGGTACGCGAGCGGGTCGTGTACGTTCAGGCGCCGACGCCGCCCAAGCCGAAAGGCAATCGCGGAATCGGTGTGCTCGTGGCCGTGGTCGCGACTCTCGTGTACGCCGTCGTGCTCGCGCTCGCGGGGCTCGGGCTCACCGTGATCGGCAGCGGACGGATCGCTTTGTCGTTCCTGGGCTCTGCGAGCTTCCTGGTGCCCGTGCTGCTCTTCCTGGTCGCGGCGATCGTGCTCGCCCTGCTGGCGAACCGCGCGGGCTGGTGGGCCCACGTGCTGGGCAGTCTCGTAGTCGGCCTGTTCGTGTACTTCGGAACAATCGGCATCCTGCTGCTGTTCAACAATGTGGTGCTGCTGACCCCGAGCGAAGCGGGCGGTGCGTTCCGCGCCGCAATGCTCAACGCGCCCATCATCATGGCCGGGCTCCTGGCGCGCGAGGTGGCGTTGTGGTCTGGCGCGATCACGAGCGCGCGGGGCCGGCGCGTGCGGGAACGGAACGCGGAGGCGAGGGCTGCTTTCGACCGTGAGCAGGCCGAAGCGCCGGCGTCGGTCGCCATTTGACGCGCTGAACCATCAGCGGCTAATATTTCCGGGGTGTGTGCGCTCTGGCGCGCGCCCGATTTCTTGGCGAAGCCGGACAGAAGCGCGGTCACAGCGCTCGTGTCCCCACCGCCGCACCGACCAGCAGTACGAGCGACAGTGTGTACCGCCGGTGGGACTAAGACCCCGAACCCTTCCATGTGGAGCGTCGGTGGTCTGTGAGATGAACCGGCAGTACAACCACAAGGAGCAATCAAGTGCCAACGATTCAGCAGTTGGTCCGGAAGGGTCGCAACCCCAAGGTCGACAAGACCAAGGCGCCTGCCCTGAAGGCCAACCCTCAGCAGCGCGGCGTGTGCACGCGCGTGTACACGACCACCCCGAAGAAGCCGAACTCGGCACTGCGGAAGGTGGCCCGTGTCAAGCTGTCGAACGGCACTGAAGTGACCGCCTACATCCCCGGCGAAGGCCACAACCTGCAGGAGCACTCGATGGTGCTCGTGCGCGGCGGCCGTGTGAAGGACCTGCCGGGTGTGCGCTACAAGATCATCCGCGGCTCGCTCGACA
>CAYRUW010000143.1:0-5003 GCA_964427465.1 uncultured Diaminobutyricimonas sp. | reverse complement strand
TGCGGACTCGCCGCGGGCCTCGACGCCGTGCGCGCACAAGGGGTGGTCCCCACCCGAATTCAGATCGTCGGCGGCGCCGCCCGCAACGAGGCGGTCACCCGGATCGCCGCGCAAGTGTTCGATGTGCCGATCGTCGTGCCTGAACCGGCCGAATATGTTGCCCTCGGCGCCACCGTGCAGGCGGCCTGGGCGCTCACGGGAGAGCGGCCGGACTGGCCGGTGCGGGTCTCGGCCGAACCGGAGCCGGACCATCGCCCGGCGATTCGGGAGCAATACGCTTCGTATCCGCCGCCGGCGGCGCGCTGACAGCGGGAGGGAAACGCCAGCCAGCGGACCGGCGTGCTGGCGAGCGAACCGGCGCGCTGGCGAGCGGATGGCACCCTAGCGAAAGTGCGGTGCGCCTAGCGGACGGGCGGCGCTGGCGAACGGCGAAGGCGCGGCAAAGCGACGCGGTCGGCGCCTTCCACGGGTTCAGGCCAGTTCGAGCGCTGTCCACGAGACCGGCGGCACGATCACGTTCGCGAAGCCGCCATCGTGCGACACCGTCCGATTGTGCCGAAGACCCACCCGGTCAGGCTCGCGCAAAGTGTTGGCGGTAGCGAAATCGTCGTCGGCGAGAGTCCGGGCGGATCGCACGGTCGCTCCGCCGAGTGCCCGGGCGTCGATCGTGACCGTCGCCCGATCGGTTTGCGAGCGGTTCACGAGAAAGAGCGCAGCACGGCCGGAATCGGCGTCGTGAGTGGCCACCGCATCCAACACCGGCACGCTGCCGTAGCTAACGGTCTCATATTCCGGCGCATCGGATTCAAGTCGCAGCACTTCGCCGCTGGCCAATCGCGAGGTCAGCGCGAATGGAAAGAAGGTGGTCTGCCGCCAGGCCGGACCGCTGGTTTCGGTCATGATCGGAGCGATGGCATTGACCAATTGGGCCAGGGATGCGCTCGCCACGCGATCGGCGTGTCTCAGCAGGCAGATCAGCAGGCTGCCGACCACCACGCCGTCGGCGACCGAGTAGACGTCTTCGAGCAATCGCGGAGCCACCGGCCAGTGGCCGGCCACTTCGGGCCGGCCGGCTTGCTCATGCCGGCTGAGGTACCAGACATTCCACTCGTCGAACGAGATGTCGATTCTCTTGTCGCTGCCCTTCGCCGCCCTTACCTCGTCGGCGATCCCGGCCACCTTCTCGATGAAGCGATCCATGTCTACGCTCGACGCGAGAAAGCTGCCCAGATCCCCATCCTTCTGCTCGTAGTAGGCATGGCACGAGATGTAGTCGACCTCGTCGTAGGTGTGCGCGAGCACCGTCTTCTCCCACTGGCCGAACGTGGGCATGCTCGAGGCCGAGGAGCCGCAGACGACGAGCTCTAGGTGCGGGTCGAGCCTGCGCATCGCCCTCGCGGTCTGAGCCGCGAGCTTGCCGTAATCGTCGGCAGAACGGTGACCGATCTGCCACGGCCCGTCCATCTCGTTGCCGAGGCACCACATCCGCACGTCGAACGGTTCCGGCCGTCCGTTGTGCGCTCGGGCGTCCGAGAGCGCGGTACCGCCCGGAAAGTTGGCGTACTCGAGCAGCTCGAGGGCCTCCAATGTGCCTCGCGTACCCAGGTTCAGCGCGAGCATCAGTTCGCTGCCGACCTCGCCGAGCCAGTCCGAGAACTCGTGCAGTCCCACCTCGTTGGTCTCGGTCGAATGCCACGCGAGGTCCAGTCGCCGTGGCCGCAGCTCGCGGGGTCCGACACCGTCTTCCCACCGATGGCCGGAGACGAAATTGCCGCCCGGGTAGCGGATCGTGCTCACGCCGAGTTCGCGGACGAGCTCGATGACGTCGCGCCGGAAGCCCCGCTCGTCGGCACTCGGATGGCCCGGCTCGTAGATGCCGCCGTAGATGTGCCGGCCCACGTGCTCCACGAAGCCGCCGAACAAGCGGCGCCGGACCGGCCCGATGCGCTGCTCGGAATCGATCGTGAGGCGCGCTGTGATCATCGGACGGCTGCGCTCATCGGGCTGCGCTCATCGGCCTGCGCGGCTCACGGCAACCGGGCCATTGCCGCTTCGAGGTCGGCAAGCAAGTCGCCCACGTCTTCGATGCCGACCGAGAGCCGCACGATGTTCTCGGGCACCGCGAGTTCGGTTCCCCGCACCGAAGCGTGCGTCATCTCGGCCGGGAAGCCGATCAACGACTCCACCCCGCCGAGCGACTCCGCGAGCTGGAACACCTTCGTTGACTCCGCGAACCTCCTCGCTGCTGCCGGGCCCGCCTTGAACGCCAGCGAGAGCATGCCGCCGAAGCCGCGCATCTGCCGCGCTGCGAGCTCGTGCCCCGGGTGATCCGCAAGCCCCGGATAGTACACGCGCTCGATCGCCGGATGCCCAGTGAGCGCCTCGGCGATCGCTTGCGCGTTCGCGGTGTGCCGCTCCATCCGCACGCTCAGGGTCTTGATGCCGCGCACGGTCAGCCACGCATCCAGCGGTGCCGAGATCGCGCCCACGCCGAATTGCAAGAACCCGACCTTCTCGGCCAGTTCGTCGTCGTCGAGCACGACCGCACCGCCGATCACGTCGGAGTGGCCGCCGAGGTACTTGGTCGTCGAATGCACTACGACATCGGCACCGAGCGCGAGCGGTTGCTGCAGATATGGGGAGGCGAACGTGTTGTCGACGACCACGAGCGCGCCGGCCTCGTGGCCGAGCTCCGCGAGCGCGGCGATGTCGCTGATTTTCATGAGCGGGTTGCTCGGGGTCTCCACCCACAGCACGCGGGCGCCTTCCGCGAGCGCAGCACGCACTGCGTCCAGGTCGGTGAGCTCGACCGTGGCGAGCGACACGCCCCATGGCACGTGCACGCGGTTCACCAGACGGTGGGTACCGCCGTAAACGTCGTTGCCCATCACCACCCGATCGCCGGGTCTCAGGACCGCTCGCAAGAGCGCGTCTTCGGCGGCGAGCCCGGAGGCGAAGCTGAACGCGTGCGCGCCGCCCTCGAGCGAAGCGAGCAGGGTCTGCAGGGAGTCGCGCGTGGGGTTGCCGCCGCGGCCGTACTCGTAGCCGCCGCGCAGCCCGCCGATGCCGTCTTGCACGAATGTGGAAGTGAGGTAGACCGGCGGCACCACGGCGCCCGTCGTCGGGTCGAACTCCTGCCCAGCGTGGATGGCGCGGGTCGAGAACTCGTGAGACATCGAACTCCTATTCGGCTGCGTGAACCAGCAAGTCGTGCCGGGTGAGGATGCCGACCGGTTTCCCGTCGGCCACGACCATCGCGGCGTCGGCGGATTCGAGGGCAGCGTGCGCCGCTGCAACGGGCTCGTTGGCGCCGACGAGCGGTAATCCGGGCCCGGCGATGTCGCGGATCGAATCCTCGGGCCCGACAGTGCCCGCGTGCAGCGCCGCGAGCAACGACCGCTCGTCGACGCTGCCGGCAACCTCGCCGAGCACGATCGGCGGCTCGGCCAGGAGCACGGGCAGTTGCGAGACATCGTTGTCGGCCATGATCCGGACGGCGTCGCGCACCGTCTGGTCCGGGCGCACCCACAAGAATTGCCCGCCCTGCTTGGCGCGCAGCACCTCGCCCGCCGTGGGCTGCGCGGATGCGGGCAAGAACCCGTGCGAGGCCATCCAGGTGTCGTTGAACACTTTGCCTAGGTAGCCGCGGCCGCCATCCGGCAGCAGCACGACCATGACGTCGTCCGCCGTGAGGTCGGCGGCGGCCTTGAGCGCACAAGCAACAGCCATGCCGCTCGAGCCGCCCACCAGCAGGCCTTCCTCGCGGGCGAGCCGCCGGGTCATGTCGAACGACTCGGCGTCGGATGCCGCGACGATCTGATCGACCACGCTCGTGTCGTAGGCGGCCGGCCAGAAGTCCTCGCCGACGCCCTCGACCAGGTAGGGGCGCCCGGTGCCGCCGGAGTACACCGAACCCTCCGGATCGGCACCGACGATGCGCACCGCGCCCGCCGAGACCTCTTTCAAGTACCGGCCGGCGCCGCTGATCGTGCCTCCGGTGCCCACCCCGGCGACGAAGTGGGTGATCTTGCCTTCGGTGTCGCGCCAGATCTCCGGGCCGGTGGTCTCGTAGTGGCTGAGCGGCCCGTTCTGGTTGGAGTACTGGTCGGGCTTGAATGCTCCGGGGATTTCCTGGGCGAGCCGGTCGGAAACGCTGTAGTACGACTCG
The DNA here is from genome assembly GCA_964427465.1 of uncultured Diaminobutyricimonas sp. Classification (GTDB taxonomy): domain Bacteria; phylum Actinomycetota; class Actinomycetes; order Actinomycetales; family Microbacteriaceae; genus Diaminobutyricimonas. The sequence goes on along the minus strand of CAYRUW010000143.1, from coordinate 835 downwards.
GGACTCTCCGGCGGCACTGCGGTGGGCGCGACGACGACCTCCGCGCCGTAGGCGATGAGCACGTTGCGCTTGTCCTCACCGACCTTGTCGGGCACCACGAAGACGCACCGGTAGCCGCGCTGCTGGGCCACCATCGCAAGCCCGATGCCGGTGTTGCCGCTCGTGGGCTCGACGATCGTGCCGCCGGGCTTCAGCTTGCCCTCGCGTTCGGCCGCGTCGATGATCTTCTGCGCGATGCGGTCCTTCGACGAGCCGCCCGGGTTCAGGTATTCGAGCTTGGCGAGGATGGTCGGCGCGAGTCCCGCATTGACGCGGTTGAGCCGCACGAGCGGAGTGTTCCCCACGAGCCCGAGCACGTCGTCGGCGTATCTCACGGCGCAAGGCTAACAGCGAACAACGAACGGTTACGGAACGGGGTCATCCCACGCCCTGCCCCGCACGCATCCTGCTCCGCCACGACACGGAACATGGGACCGGGCTCTCGGAATGGCGTGGAGCGTCCATGCCGAGAACACGGCACCATGTCCAGTCCGCGACGGGCGATTCAGCCTTTCGTGGAACCGGCGAGCAGGCCGCGCACGAAGTAGCGCTGCAGGCTGAAGAACACCACGAGGGGTATCGCGAGAGAAACGAACGCGGCGGCAGTCAGGCGTTGCCACTCCTGCCCACGACTGCCCGTGAGCTCGGCGAGCCGCTGTGTCAGCGGCGCGGCCTCGGGAGTGCCGCCAGAGAAGATGAGCGCGACGAGCAGATCGTTCCACACCCACAGGAACTGGAAGATCGCGAACGACGCGAGCGCGGGTAGCGCCAGCGGCAGGATGATCCGGAAGAAGAT
>CAYRUW010000142.1:0-5021 GCA_964427465.1 uncultured Diaminobutyricimonas sp. | reverse complement strand
GCTGCGACCGCGATCGACGAAGTGCACTTGCCCCTCGGCGTGCTCACCAAGTACCCGCACGAATTGAGTCGCGGGCAACGGCAGCGGGTCGCGCTCGCCCGCGCGATGATCCTGGAACCGGAACTGCTCATCGCCGACGACCCGACGATGGGCGTCGACTTGATGGTGCGCGGCGCGATCCTCGACGTGATCGGCGAAGCACGCAAGCGGCGCGAGTTCAGCGCGGTCGTGATCGCACACGAGGTCGGCGAGCTGCGGCGGATCACCGACCGCGTCGCCGTCATGCACCAGGGCATGATCGTCGGGCGGGGCACTATCGACGAGGTGCTCGCGAATCCGCATCATCCCTATGTGGAGCGGCTCGCGCAGGAGTATCGCCTGGAGCATCCGGGTCGGGTGCTGAACGCCTAACCGGTCTGCGAATCGTCAGACCGGCCGCCTTGGCGTGCACCTGCAGGCTCGACCGAACCTCGCGCAGCCCGGCCGGGCGCGGGTTCGAGCATGTGAAAACTTCCGGTTCAGTGTTTGGTAGAGTGGCTGCGCTGTTCCAGCGATCCTCGATAGCTCAATTGGCAGAGCAGCCGGCTGTTAACCGGCAGGTTGATGGTTCGAGTCCATCTCGAGGAGCGACACGCACGAGCCCCGGGGCACTTGTCCCGGGGCTCGCGCCGTTCCCGGCGAGTGGCGCAGCGTGTGCGGCGCGACCTGATTGCGTCCAGGGGAACTGTGCGAACGCTGGACGCTCCCCGGGAGTTCCGCCCAGCGGTGCCCGGGGGAACTACCGTCTTGTCGAGGCGAGGCAGGCTCACAGGGAGACGCGTGGACGACTGGTTCGGCAGTAGCAGCACGGCGACAGCGATTCTCATAGCCGGGTGCGCGGTCTTGCTCGCGGCGGCGCTCGCGTTGCTAGTGCTCTGGCAATTGTCGGCACGTGCGAGACGCCGCGAATCGCGGCTACGACTGGCAGCCGAGCGCGAGCGGATCGGCCTGCGCCTGGCGCTCGCGGAGCAGGCCGGACGGATGCGTATCGTGCGGGAACTGCACGAAATCGCGGCGCATTCGATGTCGGTCATCGTCGGCCAGGCCGACGGCGCCCGGTACCTTGCCGGATCGGACCCCGCGGCTGCGGGACGGAGCGCGGGAGCAGTCGCCGGCATCGCGCGTGCGACGCTTGCCGACTTGCGCCGCGTGATGGCCCTTGTTCGAGACGGCGAGCCGAGCGCATCCGTGCAACCCGGGCTCAAGGCCTTGCGCGAACTGTTCGAAGACGTGCGCGAGCGCGGGCTTGCGGTCGAGTTCGAAGAGACCGGAAAGCGGTTCGAGCCGGGGCAGGGCGTCGAACTGACCGTCTACCGGATCCTGCACGAGGCGCTTTCGAACTGCTTGAAACACGGCGGTGCGGGCACGCTCGCGAAGGTGTCGCTGACGTGGACCGCCGGAGGCTTGCAGGTTCTGGTCGAAGACGATGGGGAGCGGGCGGCGGCCAAACGTGCCGGCATCGATCCCGACTTTGCCGCGCAGCACCGCAGCTACACGATCGAAGACGACCTGCACGCGTTGACCGGCACCGTGACCGGGCGCGGAATGAGCGACATGCGGGAGCGCACCGAGCTATTCGGCGGCGTTTTCAACGCATACCCGGTGCCGGGCGTGGGCTTCACGGTCTCATCGATCTTCCCGGCTTTGCGCTCGCACAACGGAGTGAATAGCGTGCGACTGGAGCGCGCATGATCGCTGTGACCATCGCCGACGATCACCCGTTGCAGCGCGAGGGCTACCGCGCCGTGCTGCAATCGCAACCCGATATCGAGGTGGTCGCCGAGGCGCACGACGGCATGCATTTGCTGCGCGTGGCACGCGCGCATCCCGCGGATGTCGTGCTCACGGCGCTGCAAATGCCGCGGATGAACGGTCTCGTCGCCGCGGAACGGCTGCGCGAAGACAAGAAGGTGCTCGCAGCGGGCCCGGCACCGCGCGTGATCCTGCTGACAGCGGTGGAACTCGAAGAGCACATCGCCGCAGCGGCCTTCGCGGGCGTGCACGCCGTGCTCTACAAAGACGTGTCTCCGGAGCTTCTGTTCGAGACCATCCGCGACGCCGCCCACCTCAAGGCCCCGACGGGCGCTTGACGCGATAACGCGAGCGGATGTTCGCGCCATCCGGTCGCGACGGCGTGACCTCGAGGGGCGTTAGCCTTCGAGGTGATCGCGGCCCGGCAGCCAACGGTTGCCCGGTTGGCCCCAGCCGCGTTTGCGGATCGCCTTCGCCGCCTCCTTCGAGTGCGGATGATCGAGCCTGTCGGCGTAGAGGATGCCGTCCAGGTGGTCGTTTTCGTGCTGAAAGATGCGCGCGAGCCAGCCTGCCGCGTCGATCCGGTAATCTTCGCCGTCGAGGTCGGTGGCGTGCAGGATCGCGCGCTCGGCACGGCGCAGCGGGAACCGCTCACCGGGCAGCGATAGGCACCCCTCCGACTCGGTCTCCTCGTCGAGTTCGCCGATCGTCAGCGGGCTCAGCCACAGTTCCGGGTTGATCGCCGTGCCGCGCCACTCGGTGCCGTCCTGCTCCGTCCAGCCGTACACGAACAAGCGTAGCGGCACGCCCACCTGGGGCGCGGCGAGTCCGACGCCGGGTGCGGCATCCATGGTCTCGAACATGTCCGCGACGAGCTGGCGCACCTCGTCGTCGACCTCGTGCACGGGTTCGGCAGGGGAGTGCAGCACGGGATCGCCGGCGATTCGGATGGGGAGCACGGCCATTCGGTAAGGATAACGGCGCGCGAGCCGGTAGATTCGTCCCGTGCCGCCGGAGTTCACCGACATCGCGGGGCAGATCAGCCTGACGCCGTACCAGGCTCTCGGCATCCCGGTCGCCCTGCTCGGTGCGGTCTTCCTTTCGCTCGGGGCGCAATTCCAGCACAGCGGCGTGACCAAAGTGGAGAAACGCCTCGGCAGCGGCGCCAAAGCCGGCCTCGACGTGCGGCAGCTGGTGGCGCTGCTCGCCCGTCCCTCCTGGGTGCTCGGCACGCTCATGCTCGGCATCGCGATCGTGTTGCAGTTGCTGAGCCTGAACCTGGCGCCGCTCATCGTGGTGCAACCGCTCGGCGCGGTGGCGCTCGTGATCACAGCGATTCTGAACTCGCGCAGTTCGGGCGTGCAATTGGATCGCATGGCGATCCGCGCGATCGTGATGTGCGTGGGCGGTGTCGGACTGTTCGTGACGATCGCCGCGTTCGTGGCCACGGAATCCCCGATCCGCGATCCGCAATTGCTGATCATCCTCGGCGTGCTCGCGGCGGTTGTCGTGGTGCTCGCGATCGCGTTCGCGATCATGCGCAAATGGGTGCGGGCGATCTTCTACATCATCAGCGCCGGTGTGCTCTACGGCTTCGTGGCGACCCTCGCCAAGGTCGTGCTGAACCGGATCCGGATCGACCATTTCGATTGGCTCACCCTGCTTTGCGTGGTTGCCCTCGTCGTCGCTGCCGCGCTCGGCGCGTATTTCGTGCAAACCGCGTATTCGGTCGGATCGCCGGACCTGGTGATCGCAGGGCTCACGGTGGTCGACCCGCTCGTCGCGGTGAGCATCGGCATCGTCGTGCTCGGGGAGGCATCCGCCGCGCCGCTCTACGCCGTGATCGCGTTCATCGTCGCGGGAGTGGTGGCAGTCTTCGGTGTATTCGAACTGGCGAAACATCATCCGCAGACCCACCGCCGGGACCTCGTCTAGAGTAGCGTTGAGTGGGTTTCCGTCTGTTCGCCTCCGGGCGTTCTCCCGAAACAAACGTTAGGACCTCGAGCTTCTTGGGAACATCCACGAATTCCCCGGACGGGCCGATGCGCATCCTGATCGGATGCGACACCTTCTCGCCCGATGTGAACGGTGCGGCAAAGTTCACCGAGCGCCTCGCCGCAGGTCTTGTCGATCGCGGCCACGAGGTGCACATCGTCGCGCCCGCGGCCAGCCGGCGTCACGGCACCTGGACCGAGGTGCACGAGGGCAGGCCGATGACGGTCCACCGGCTGAAGAGCTGGCGATGGTATCCGCATCCGTGGCTGAGGTTCGCACTGCCCTGGCGGATCGAGGCGAACGGCCGTCGCCTGGTCGACGAGGTGAAACCTCATGTCGTGCATTTCCAGTCGCACATCGTGGTCGGGCGGGGGCTGTCGAAAGCGGCGATCGAGCGCGGCATCCGGCTGATCGGCACGAACCACTTCATGCCCGACAATGCGCTGCAGTTCACGTTGATCCCGAAGCCGCTGCTGCCGATGTCGATCCGGCTGATGTGGCGGGCGGCGGAACGGTCGTATTCGCGTGCTGAGGCGGTGACCACTCCCACGCGTCGTGCGGCGGCGTTCCTCGAAACGCACACGAAACTCAAGAACGTGCACGCGATCTCGTGCGGTGTGAACGTGCAGGATTACACGCCCAGTTTCGAGCCGCGCACCCAGAACCGGGTGGTGTTCGTGGGGCGCGTCGAGGAGGAGAAGAAGCTCGACCAGTTGCTGCGGGCGGTGGCGATCATGGACCCAGAACTGGATGTGCGGGTCGAGATCGTCGGCGACGGCGAGCACAGGAGGGTCTTGGAGGAGCTCGCCGTGGAGCTCGGCATCCGTTCGAACGTGCACTTCGCCGGCCGGGTCACCGACGAGTACTTGCGTAATGCGCTGACCGAAGCGACCGTGTTCGCGATGCCGTCTATCGCGGAACTGCAGAGCATCGCGACTATGGAGGCGATGGCTTCGGGGCTGCCCGTCGTCGCGGCCGACGCGATGGCACTGCCGCACCTCGTGCACGATGGCGAGAACGGCTATCTGTTCGAACCGGGCGACGTCGAAGGATTCGCAGCGAGACTCACGGACGTGCTCACCGCCGATCAAGACCGGCTCACCGCGATGAAGCGGGAAAGCTTGAGAATCGTCGCAGCGCACGACATCGAACGCACCCTTGATACGTTCGAGGCGCTGTATCGTGGGGAACTGGTGACCGACCCGGTCACCGACGCCGCGTCGGATCGCGCCTGA
>CAYRUW010000141.1:0-5085 GCA_964427465.1 uncultured Diaminobutyricimonas sp. | reverse complement strand
CTGGAAGACCATCGCGATGTCGCGATCCTTCGGCGGAACGTCGGTGACGTCGCGATCGCCGATCAGGATGCGGCCGTGGTCCACCTCTTCGAGGCCGGCGAGCATGCGCAGCGTGGTCGACTTGCCGCAGCCCGAGGGACCGACTAGAACGAGAAACTCGCCGTCCTGGATCTCCAAGTCGATCTTGTCGACGGCCGGAACGGTAGATCCCGGGTAGATGCGAGTGGCCTGGTCGAAAGTTACGGTTGCCATTGATTCAGTTCTCCTTCACCGGCAGGTACGTGCCGGACGATCCGTAGTGAATGGATGATCGCCGAGCGATCCGTCTAAGTATGCCACCGCGCACCGGGGGCAGGTAATCCTCCGGCATGGCCCCGCTTTGGGTAATGTGGTTCAGCGGTCGCCCAGAGGCTCCATGAACACGACCGCCTGAATTTCGCCAAGAGCTCCGCAGGATGCGCTCATCCTTCGGAACCCGACCGGAAGCGAGACGCGATGACGAACGCGGGTGCGCGCCCTACGAAGAACCAGCGGCGGGAGGCCGCGCGCGAGAAGGCCCGGCAGATGCGGGAGCAGCAGCGCAAGCGGGAGCGCCGCAACAAGGTGCTGTTGCAGGGCGGGATCATGCTCGGCGTGCTCGCTTTCGCGGGCGTCGTGGCGCTCGTGATCGTCAACTCGGTGCGCCCGCCGCATCCGGGACCGAAGAACATGATCGCCGCCGGCATCACCATCACGGAAGGTTTCGAGGCGGTTCGGACTCCCGCGCTCAAAGCGGACGAAGATCCGAAGCCGATCGCCCAGGTGCTGACCGAGTCGGAAGACAAGATCGACATCCAGATCTATCTGGACTACTTCTGCCCGGTGTGCGGCGCCTTCGAGGCAGCCAACGCGGAACAGATCGAGACCTGGATCGAGAGCGGCGCGATCACTTACACGGTGCACCCGGTTGCGTTCCTGGATCGCCTCTCGCTGGGCACGCGGTATGCAAGTCGCGCCGCGAATGCGGCGGCTTGCGTCGCCGAGTATGCGCCAGACGACTACTGGGCGTTCAATGCTGCGATGTTCGAGAACCAGCCGCCCGAGCAGACCGAGGGTCTCTCGAACGAAGAGATCGTCGATGCCGTGCGCGGCGCGGGCGTGTCGAACATGGACGACATCGAACAGTGCATCAACGACGAGGAATTCCGCAGCTGGGTCGAGGACATGAGGGCCTACGCGATCAATTCGGGAGTTCCTGGTACTGACATCAACACCATTCGCGGCACGCCCACGGTGGTCGTGAACGGCCAGCTATTCCCCGGGCCGTTCAACGACGCCAACGCGTTCGCTGCTTTCGTTGCGCAGGCCGAGGGTCAGCAATTCAACGAGAGTGCCACTCCCACGCCGACACCCGAGCCCGAGTCCTAACCGGTTCGGCCGGTCGACGGTCGAGCCGAGAATCGGAATACGACCGGGGTGTGCTCCCCGAGGCGGTTGAGGCCGAGCCCTCGTGAATGCGATGCGGCGTCCGGCGGATCGTTGAGCCCCCTGTCGGGTTCGAACCGACGACCTACGCTTTACAAGAGCGTCGCTCTGGCCAGCTGAGCTAAGGAGGCGGGCAACCCAGATTCTACTGGGTCGGCTTTTCGGCCTCGAAGTCGAGGGCGAGCGAGTTCATGCAGTAGCGGTCGCCGGTCGGAGTGCCGAAACCGTCGGGGAACACGTGGCCCAAGTGCGATCCGCAATTCGCGCAACGGACCTCGGTGCGCTCCATGCCGAGACTGTTGTCTTCGAGCAATTCGACCGCGTTGGGCCGAACCGCTTCGTAGAAGCTCGGCCAGCCGCATCCGGAATCGAATTTTGTGCCGCTCTTGAACAACTCGGCACCGCAAGCGGCACAAGTGTAGAGACCGGCACGATTCTCGTCGAGCAGTTCGCCGCTCCATGGACGCTCGGTGCCCGCCTGCCGCAGCACGGCGTACCGCTCGGGGTCCAGCTCTTCGCGCCACTGCTCGTCGGTCTTCTTCACGTTGTAGCCCATGCTCTTCTCCTCGTGCCTGTCGAATCCATTTAACGCGGTCGTGGGCAGATTCGTTCCCGCCGACGACGAAATGTGTGGCGAATCGAGTTCTACAGCCTTCTGCACAAGATTCGAAACTCCGTCAAGAATGTCCCCCGTTTGTCCCCTAAGTGGTGGACCGCGCGTTGAGAGCACAATCCGCAGCACAGGCGCGTCGGCCTGCGCCTGGCCTGCTACTGCGTGCAATATGGCTATCAGTCGTATGTTTGTCGGGGCCGGTCGATGGCGGGGAGGCGCGATGCCGTCGAGATCTCAACCCGCGTCATCGGAACCCCGGGCCGTGCGCGACGAGCCGCGCGAAGACCACGTGCCCGGCAGGACCGCCAAGTCTTCGCTCACCCCCCAGCAAACGGGAGTGCTCGAATTCGAGCGGCGGCAGTGGCGCCGGGCGGGCTCGAAAGAGGTCGCCATCCGGGAGGAATTGGGCATCTCGGTCGGCCGCTACTATCAATTGCTGAACGCGCTGCTCGACTCGCCCGACGCTTTGCGGCATGATCCAATGCTTGTGAAGCGCCTGCGCCGAATCCGGGATGCTCGAGTACAAGCGCGCGCAGCACGTGTTTTTCCCCGCCCCTCCGGGCTCGAATCCGACTGAGGACAATGGCCGAATTCCCCAAGGACCGTTTCGACGACATCCCGCGCAACCTGCACCGCGTCGGCGCACACCGCGCACCGGCGAGACCTGGCCGCGGATGGGTGTCGTTCGCGTGGGCGGCGCTAGCCACCGGCGTGCTGGTGCTGGCCGGCATGGTCGGTTTGTCTGCGCTCAACGGCACAGGTCCGTTCGATCTGCCCATCTTCGCGAGTGAGGAGACCGCGGTCCCCGAACCCGACCCGCAAGAGACCATGCCGCCTGTGACCGATCCGGCAGCGGTCGACCCAGAGCTCGATCTCACGATAACCGTGCTCAATGGCTCTCCGACCGACGGACTGCAGGATGCCGTCGGCGACCTGCTCGCGCAACAGAAGTGGCCTGTGGGCGCCCGAAGCAACGCGGCGGAACGCAACGTCGAGGAGACGCTCGTCTACTACAACGCGCGCGAGTACGAAGGCATCGCGAGGGGCGTGCTGCAGGCGATAGGCAGCGACGGCGAAGCGGTTTTCTCAGACGTATACCTCGGCGCTCCGGTCACAGTGGTGCTCGGCGCCGACTACACGCTACCGGGCTGACGCGACCGCAAGCACCCATCTGATCTCCGCTACGAATGCCTAGTGCGCGTTTCGGGGGTATCGGCGTCGTGACGACAAAGTGACGAACAGTTCACAGTTCGTCACTTTAACCTCGTCGCGAGGTCTCCGCTCCGCTAGCATCTGGTCTTGGTCGCCCTTTTCGGCTCGCTGTTGGCACTAACCTGCGTCACTCGCGGTCCAGATCTGCGGAGACCGCGCCGACACCGAAGTCGGAGCACTGACACAGCAGGGAGCAATGAATGGCCAGCGGAACCGTGAAGTGGTTCAACGCAGAGAAGGGCTTTGGTTTCATAACTGTCGACGGCGGTGGGCAGGACGTGTTCGTCCACTACTCGGCGATCGACATGAGCGGATACAAGGTCCTCGAAGAAGGGCAGCGGGTCGAGTTCGAGGTCGGCACGGGGGCCAAAGGCCCGCAAGCCGAATCCGTGCGTCTCGCCTGAGCACGTCCGACGGGTGCGGATGCCGTTGGCGGTACGGCATCCGCATGCCCCAGTCGGGCGGGACACGCCCGAGACGGGCATTTGCCCATCCCGGACTCGCAGATAGTCTTTCGAGGTGAGTTCGGGGATCTACCGCGTCCGGCGGGGACTTTTCGCAGCGGCCGCCATGCTTGCGTGCGCAGCGCTCGTCAGTTGTGCGCCCGAGCCGGTACCGACCCCGTCTCCCACGCCGACGTACGTCTACAGCTACGAGACACCGCCGCCGACCGCGCTCGCACCGTTGACCGGCCGTACCGTAGATGTCGGCTCGCTCGCCAATCCTTCCCTCGCGGCCAAGGTGGACAACCATCCGGACGCCCGCCCGCAAGTCGGGCTCGAGCACACGGACATCGTGTTCGAAGAACTGGTCGAGGGCGGGATCACCAGGTACGTGGCAGTCTGGCACTCGGACGTGCCGGAGAAGATCGGCCCGGTGCGCTCGATCCGGCCGATGGACCCCGACATCATCTCCCCGCTCGGCGGCATCGTCGCCTACTCCGGGGGACAGTACCGATTCGTGGTCATGATGCGGAACACCCCCGTGTACAACGCGATCCACGGTCAGCCCGACACTCGCGACACGTTCTACCGCTCGGATCCGCGACCGTCGCCGCACGATGTCATCGTGATGGCGCAGCAAGTCATCGCCCAGCACTCGGATCTGGCGCCGCCGCCGCAGCAGTTCGCGTTCTCGCTCGACACGCCTTCGTCGACCGCGGCGAAAGAGGGCGCGCCGGTATCGAACATCGCCATCAAGTTCAGTTACACGAGCAAGCCGTCGTGGGCGTGGAACGAAGAAACGGGCACCTTCTTGCGCTCGCAAGGCGGGGATCCCGATATGGATTCGGCCGGTGGCCGGCTGCAGGCAACGAACGTGGTCGTGTTGCGGGTACCAGTCAGCTACGGCTACGGGCTGCCGAAGACCGAGCTGATCGGCAGCGGTGAGGCCTGGGTCGCATCCGGGGGCGCCTACGTGCACGCGCGCTGGTCGAAGGGCTCGGCCACTTCTCCGATCCGGCTCGTCGACGACAACGGCATCGTGGTGCGCCTGGCACCGGGCAACACGTGGATCGAACTCGTGCCGAGTTCGGGCGAGGTCGGCTTCAAGGCCCCGGCGACCTCGTAGTCGCGAATCCCGGTGCAGCGGCTCGCACCTCGGCATTGCCATGCCGCGGCGGCTTGCACTCTCTACTCCCGAGTGCCAGAATCGTTTAGCACTCTATCTTCATGAGTGCCAACCTCACGCCTATTGACTACGTCCGGGAGGGACGAGAAACACACATGGCTAAGATCATCGCTTTCGACGAGGAGGCGCGTCGCGGACTCGAACGCGGTCTCAACACCCTGGCCGAC
>CAYRUW010000140.1:0-5108 GCA_964427465.1 uncultured Diaminobutyricimonas sp. | reverse complement strand
CAGCCGATCGCGATGCCGGGGGTTCACCGCGAGGTCGGCACCCACCACGAAGAGCTCGCGCTGGATGCGCAGCAGCAGTGCCGCGAGTTGCTCGTCTTCGCAGCCTGCGCGCGCCACCCCGAGCGCGGAGACCGCTTCGTCGACATCGCCGTAGGCGTCGACGAGTTCCCCGCCCTTCGACACCCGGCCGCCGTACAGCAGTCCGGTGGTGCCGTCGTCGCCGGTCTTGGTGTAGATGCGCGCCATGCCCCTACCCTCTCACCGGGCGCATCCCTAGCGCAGTCGCCTGAGCGAATCTCCAACGGGTGCGCCAGACCGCGAGCCGTCTAGTCGGATCGCCTGGCTCGACTCGCGGATGCCAGTCACGGGGTGGGCGACGAGCCCTGCGGCAACGCTGGCGGCAATCGGCGCAAGGCGTCTTCGAGGGCGACCCACGGGAGCATCGCGCATTTCACCCGGGCGACGTAGCGCGAGACGCCCTGCAAGGCGACGGCGTCGCCGAGCAGTTCCTCGTCGGGTTCGGCGTTGCCCTTCGAATGCAGCATCTCGCGGAACGCCTCCACCAACTCGTTCAGCCGATCGGGAGACCCGTGCGCGATGTCCGCGAGCACGGATGCCGACGCGGTCGAGATCGCGCAGCCCTGGCCTTCCCAGCCGATACCGGTCACACGTCCGCTCGCCTCGTCGAAGCGCACCTGCAGCGTGATCTCGTCCCCGCACGTCGGATTTAGCTGGTGGGACTCGACGGCCGCATCCGGTTCGAGCCCGTATCCGTGGCGTTGCCTCGAGTGCTCCAGGATCAGCTCCCGGTACAGCCCGGCGGCCCCACCCGAGTCGGCGCCGGCATCCGCGCTCATCGGCCGAGTCCGAAGAACGGGCGGACCGTGCCGACGGCTTCGAGGAACACGTCGACTTCCTCGGGCGTGTTGTAGAGGTATGCGCTCGCGCGGGTGGTCGCGACGAGGCCCAGCCGGCGATGCAGCGGTTGCGCGCAGTGGTGCCCGACCCGCACGGCGATACCGCGTTCGTCGAGCAACTGGCCCACGTCGTGCGCGTGAACGCCGTCGACTTCGAAACTGACGAGCCCGAGACGTTCCTCGCCAGGGCCGGGGCCGAGCACGCGGATGCCGGGGATGCCGGCCAGTCCCGCGACCAAGCGCTCGCCGAGCTCCGCCTCCCACTTCGCGATCCGGTGCATGCCGATGCCCTGCAGGTATTCGACCGCGGCACCGAGCCCGATCGCTTGCGAGACCTGTTTGGTACCGGCCTCGAACCGCTGCGGCGGCGGCAGATATTCCGCACGCTCCAGGGTGACCGTCGTGATCATCGAGCCACCGGTCAGGAACGGCGGGAGCGCGGCCAGCAGCTCGCGCTTGCCGTAGAGCGCGCCGATGCCAGTGGGCCCGAGCATCTTGTGACCCGAGAACGCCGCGAAATCGACGCCGAGTGCACCCAGGTCGAGCGGCAGGCGTGGCGCCGACTGGCACGCGTCGAGCAGCACGAGCGCGTCCGCGTCGTGCGCGAGACGCACGAGCTCCGCTACCGGGGCGATCGTACCGAGCACGTTGGAAACGTGGGTGAAGGCGACGAGCCTGGTGCGAGCGCCGATCACATCCGCCGCCTGTTCCATCAAGAGGCTCCCGTGGGCGTCCACCGGTATATGGCGCAGTATCGCTCCGGTGCGCGCGGCGAGTTCCTGCCATGGCACGAGGTTCGAGTGGTGCTCTTGCTCGGTCACGACGATCTCGTCGCCCGCGCGCAGCCGGAAGCGCTCGGCCTGCTCTCCGCCACGCCCCAGGCTCGCATTCGAGAACGCGTATGCGACGAGGTTGATCGCCTCGGTCGCGTTCGCCGTCCACACGATTTCGTCGCTACCGGCGCCGACGAACGTCGCAACACTCGCGCGCGCCGCCTCGAACTGCTCGGTCGCTTCGCCTGCGAGCGTGTGCGCACCGCGATGTACGGCGGCGGTGCGCCGCCCGGCGAAATCCTGCTCGGCCTGAAGAACCGCACCCGGCTTTAGCGCTGTCGCCGCCGAATCCAGGTACACGAGCGGGTGGCCGCCGACGCGCTCGTCGAGTTGCGCGAAATCCGCCCGTAGTTCGGTGCTGCCCAGCCGCATCCGCGACCCGGTCGGCGTCTCGATCGTGGGCATGACCACCAGCTCCCTGCGCCTACTATGCTAGGGCCAACCGCCGGATCTCCGACGGTGAAAGTTCCAAGAACCTCTGGCGGGGGAAGCCGGTCCGAATCCGGCGCTGACCCGCAACCGTAGGCCGGTCCCGTACCGGCGAGCCGGAGTACCTGCCCGTGGTTTTGCGACTCTCGATCGTCGTGGTCTGCGAGCGGGGTCCGAGCCGGCGCCGGCCGATTTCCCCGGCACGACTGGGACTCGTTGCGGATCACCCGTAACGAAGGCCAGTGAATGAGTTCCACACGCAGCACCATCCGGCGAACCGCTCCCTTTTTGACCGTGGCGATCGCGGCCGCTTTGCTGCCGGTTTCCGGCGCGTTCGCGTCCGCCCCGCAAGTCGATCCGGCATCCGCTCGAACAAGCTCCGCCTGTGCGGACGACACCGGTGTGACCGTCGTGGTCGACTTCACCGACCTCGGCGGCGAAGTGGTCTCCGGATGCGCCTCCGACGGTGTCGAGACCGGCCGCGATGCGCTCGTGGCTGCAGGCTTCGAGCCGACCGACTCGCAGCCGGGTTTGATCTGCGCGATCGACTCGATGCCCGATCCCTGCCCGGAGACCTTCGATGGGTCGTTCTGGTCGTATTGGCACGAGGGCGACGACGGCGAATGGGTGAGCTACCAGGTCGGCGCGGACACGAGCGCGCCGGAACCCGGCCGCGCCGAAGGCTGGCGTTACAACGACGGTTCGGCTGGACCGTCCGTTTCCCCGTCGGCGGCGGCCACTTCCGCGACGCCGGAGGGGGACGACGCGCAAGCGGCGGATGACGGCCCAGCGTCCGAATCCGAATCGGCATCCGACTGGGCGGTCGCCCCGCTCTTTTTCGCGATCGCCGCAGGGATCGCATTGCTCGTTGTGGCAGGCCTGATCGTGCTCACCGTGCTCGTGCTGAGGGCCCGCTCCCGCCGCGCGGAGGCACTCGACAACTGACCGGGCAGGTAAGGCGGACGAGGTCTTGAGATGAGCGTGCTAGCCGTGCGCGCCACGAGCGCGGGCAAACGCCTGCCGACCGGCACCCCACGGGATGCTGCCGCAAGACTCGATCGTCGGACGCATCCGATGGCCTGGTGGGTCTGGGCGATCGGCCTGGCACTGACCATCGCCCAGGCGAGCGACGCGATCGCGACCGGACTGCTCGTCGGTGCCATCGCGCTCGTCGTCGCACTGTGCCACGACCGCTCGCAGTGGGCCCGCGCCTTCCCCGCCTACCTCGTGCTCGGGATCGCGATCGTCGCGCTGAGGGTGGTGTTCCACATTCTCGTCGGCATCAAAACCGGCGGAACGATCGTGCTGCCGCTGCCGCGAGTGCGACTGCCGGAGTGGACCGGGATCGTTCTGCTCGGACCGGTCTCGGCCGAAGGCATCGTCCATGCCGCGACCGCCGGCCTCGCCCTGGCCACTCTCGTGCTGTGCTTCGGGGCGGCCGTCGCGCTGACCGACCCGAAGCGGGCACTTCGCAGCCTGCCGGCACCGCTGCACTTGCTCGGCACCGCATCCGTGATCGCCTTCACGCTCGCCCCGCAACTGGTCGAATCGTGGCGCCGGGTGCGCCGCGCCCAGGAGCTGCGCGGGCAACGACTGCGCGGGCCAAGGCTGCTGCGGGCGAGCACCATGCCCGTGCTGCACGACGCGCTCGACCGGTCGCTGCAACTGGCAGCGTCGATGGACTCCCGCGGCTATGCGAGGGTGCGACACGGCAGCGGCAACACCGTGACCGTGCTCTTGCTGACCTCGTTGCTCGCCGCCGCGATCGGCACCTACGCCCTGCTCGACGGCACCATGCCGGCATGGGCCGCTCCGGTGCTGCTGCCGGTCTCCGCCGCGATCGCCGCTGCCGGCGCAACCTTCGCCGGCCGGAGGCTCGTGCACAGTCGCTACCGGCCCGAGCGCTGGGGGATGCGCGAGACGGCGATCGCCGGCAGCGGGCTCGTCGCAGCGGCGATCGGGATCGCGATCGCAGGGCTCGATGCGGCCGGCACTCCGCTCGTGAACGCGCAGCCGATCTGGGTGCTGCCTGCACTTGTCGCGTGCGCGCCGGTTCTGCTGGCGAGGCGGGCACCGTGATCCGCCTGGACGAGGTGAGTTTCACCTACCCGGATGCGCCGGGCCCTGTGCTGCGCGACGTGAGCCTGCGGATCGACGAAGGCGAACTGTGCCTCGTGGTCGGCCCCACCGGCTCGGGCAAGACCACTTTGCTGCAACTCGTCAACGGCCTCGCACCGCATTTCACCGGCGGCCGGCTGACCGGGACCGTGTCGGTTGCCGGACTCGACACTCGCGAACATCCGCCGCGCAGCCTCGCCGACGTCGTCGGCGTCGTCATGCAAGACCCGGTGCGGGGCTTCGTGACCGAAACCGTCGACGAAGAGCTCGCCTATTCGATGGAGCAACTCGGCCTGCCCGAGTCCACTATGCGCAAGCGCGTCGAAGAGGTGGTCGATCTGCTCGGCCTGCAGCCTTTGCGTTCCCGCCCGTTGCGAGAGCTTTCCGGCGGGGAGCAGCAACGGGTCGCGATCGGCGCCGTGCTCACTGCGCACCCGCGCGTGCTCGTGCTCGATGAACCCACCTCGGCGCTGGACCCGGGGGCCGCCGAGGAGGTGCTCGCGGCGATCCTGCGTCTCGTGCACGACTTGGGGGTAACCGTGCTGCTGGCCGAGCACCGCCTCGATCGCGTGGCGCAGTATGCGGACTCGGTGATCGAGTTGCGGCCGGCGGACAGCGCGGACTCCGACGGCCCTGCGGATGCGGAGCTGTCGTCGTTGCAAGTGGCGGGCCGGTCTCGAGCGACGGGCCGCATGAAGGCGACGGAGTGGGCGGATGCGGTGGGCTCGACCGATGCGGCGGGCCCGACCGATACGGCGGGCTCGACCGGTGCGCCGGGCTCGACCGATGCGCCGGGCTCGACCGATGCGCC
>CAYRUW010000139.1:0-5116 GCA_964427465.1 uncultured Diaminobutyricimonas sp. | reverse complement strand
GGCGATCGGCGAGCACGGCATCCGGATCGACGTGCGCGTCGACAAGGAGGGCAGCACCGGCATAGCCGTGCGCATGGACCTCAATCTGGCTGAGGGCCGCCGGGTGGCGTTGCTCGCGCCCTACTATCTGACCCTCGGGGCGACGGTGCGCAACTTGCGCTGGCACGGCGGCCGACAGCTCAGGCTGCGCTTCGAGTTGCCGCCGCGGTCGTCCGCGGAAGGCTCCTCGGCTCCGCGCACCCTGGCCGAGCAGGCACGTGCTCGGATGACGAAACCTGAGGACGCCGGCCGGCAGGACCTCCTCTAGTCCGACTTGCCGGCCGACCCGAGCTGACTCGCGGCTTCGGCGACGCGCGCGGCCATCGCGGTCTCGGCGAGCTTGCCCCAGGCCCTGGGATCGTAGACCTTTTTGTTGCCCACTTCACCGTCGACTTTGAGCACTCCGTCGTAGTTCTTGAACATCGTGTCGGCGACGGAACGCGTGAACGCGTATTGGGTATCGGTGTCGATGTTCATTTTGATCACGCCATTGCTGACCGCTTCGGCGATCTCGGCGTCGCTCGATCCGGAGCCACCGTGGAACACCAGATCCAGGGGCTTGGCGTCGGTACCGTACTTCGCCGCGATCCCGTCCTGGATGTCTTTGAGCAGCGACGGACGCAGTTTGACGTTGCCGGGCTTGTACACGCCATGCACGTTGCCGAAGGTGAGAGCGGCCATGTAGCGGCCGTGCTCGCCGAGGCCGAGCGCCTCGACCGTCTGCACTGCGTCGTCGAGTGTCGTGTAGAGCTTGTCGTTGATCGCATGGCTCACTCCGTCTTCTTCGCCGCCGACGACGCCGATCTCGACTTCGAGCACGGCGTGGATGGCCTGCATTCGCGGCAGTAGTTGCTTGGCGATCTCGAGGTTCTCATCGAGCGGTACCGCCGAGCCATCCCACATGTGCGATTGGAAGATCGGGTTGCGGCCGGCCTTCACTTCGGCTTCGGATGCTTCGATGAGCGGGATCACGAAGCCGTCGAGCGCGTCTTTCGGGCAGTGATCGGTGTGCAGTGCGACGGTGATGGGGTAGTTCTTGGCGACCTCGGTGACGAACGCGGCGAACGCGAGGGCGCCGGATGTGCGGGCCTTGACGCTGTGTCCTGAGATGTAGTCCGCGCCGCCCGTGGTCACTTGCAGGATGCCGTCGGATCCGGCTTCGGCGAGCCCCTGCAGCGCGGCATTGATCGTCTGCGACGAGGAGACGTTGATCGCGGGATAGGCGAAACCGCCGGACTTGGCTTTATCCAGCATCTCGGCGTACTGCTCTGGGGTTGCGACTGGCATCGGTGTCTCCCTCGAACGTCTGGGGAATGAACGTGGCGGTCTCAGCAGTCTACTGATCGCAACACATGCCCATCCGGTCTCGTGCCGGTAGCCCCGTGGCCGCTGCGCTCAGTCATGGCGCCCGCCGATTGGCGGAGTGAGCGCTCACTCACTTATAGTTCTACGATGACCTCCGCGTACTCAGACATGAGTGCCGACAGCGACGAGCCGCCCGGTACCCGGATGCGTGCGCAGCCGCTCTCGCCAGACGAGCGCCGCGACGCCATCCTCGACGCGGTGATTCCGCTGTTGAAACAACGCGGGCGCGACCTTTCCACGCGGCAGATCGCTGAGGCGGCCGGAGTCGCCGAAGGCACTGTGTTCCGTGCCTTCGGCGACAAGGAAGCTCTGATCAGGGCAGCGCTCGAGAGACTGTTCGATCCGGAGCCGTTCCGCCGGACCCTGCGCACGGTCGATCCCGCGCTTCCGCTCGACGACAAGATCGAGCTGGTGCTCGCACACCTCCGGCATCGCTTCACGGGCGTGTTCGGAGTCATGACCGCGCTCGGGATGCGCGAACGCCCGCCGTTGCCCGAATCGCATGCGAGCGCCTGGATCGAAGTGCTCGACGAGGTGTTCGCGCCGGAGCGCGATCTGCTGCGCGTATCGGTCGAACAACTGGCGTATTATCTTCGCCTTCTCGCCTTCTCATCGGCGCTTCCTGTGTTCAACGCCCACCACGATTTCTCGACCAAGGAACTGGCCCACCTCGTCGCGCACGGCGTGATCGGGTCTAGGAAGGAAACCTGATGCTCGCCGGATTGCTAGCGCGCCATCTCAAGCCCTATTGGCCCCTGCTGGTCGCCGTGGTCGTGTTCCAATTGGCTCAGTCGATCGCTTCGCTGTTCTTGCCGAGTCTCAACGCGGACATCATCGACGACGGTGTCGCCAAGGGCGATATCGGCTTCATCCTGTCCACCGGCGCCGTCATGCTCGGGGTCACCCTCGTGCAGATCGTGTGCTCGATCGCGGCCGTGTACTTCGGCGCGAAGACCGCGATGGGGCTCGGCCGCGACCTCCGGCTCGCAGTCTTCACCCGGGTGAGCGACTTCTCGGAGCGCGAGGTTGCGCGCTTCGGAGCGCCCTCGCTCATCACGAGAACCACGAATGACGTGCAGCAAGTGCAAATGCTCGTACTCATGAGCTGCACGATGCTCGTCTCGGCACCCATTCTGAGCATCGGCGGGGTCATCATGGCGTTGCGCGAGGACGTCACCCTTTCGTGGATCATGGTCGTCTCGATCCCGGTTCTGCTGATCGCGGTCTCCGCGATCGTCGTGCGCATGGTGCCGCAATTCCGGTTGATGCAGAAGCGGATCGACAACGTCAACCGGGTGCTGCGCGAGCAACTGACCGGGATCCGCGTGATCCGCGCGTTCGTGCGCGAGCCGGTCGAGATCGATCGCTTCGGAGAGGCGAACGCCGGGGTGACCGAGACCGCGCTGAAGGCCGGCCGGCTGTTCGCGCTCATGTTCCCGGTTGTGATGCTCGTGCTGAACGTCTCGAGCGTCGGCGTCTTGTGGTTCGGCGCGTATCGGGTGGAAGACGACCTGCAGGTCGGCTCGCTGATCGCATTCTTGAGCTATCTGATGCAGATTCTGATGGCGGTCATGATGGCGACTTTCATGGCGGTACTGCTACCGAGGGCGGCGGTCTCCGGCGACCGGATCGGCGAGGTCCTCAAGACCGAGCCCACGGTGCTCGCCTCCCCGGACCCGGTGACCGAACTCGACGGCAAAGGCGAAGTGGAACTGCGCGAGGCCACGTTCGCGTATCCCGGAGCGGAACAACCAGTGCTCCAGAACGTCTCGTTCGTGGCAAGGCCCGGCGAGACCACCGCGATCATCGGCAGTACCGGCTCCGGCAAATCCACCCTCGTCAACCTGCTGCCGCGCCTGTTCGACGTGACGGGGGGCGCCGTGCTCATCGACGGAGTCGACGTGCGCGACCTCGATCCGGAGGCGCTGTGGCAACGGATCGCGATCGTGCCGCAGCGTGCATATCTGTTTTCGGGCACCGTGGCCAGCAACCTGCGCTACGGCAACCCGGACGCCACCGATGAGGAGCTCTGGCGTGCGCTGGAAATCGCCCAGGCCCGCGATTTCGTCGAAGCAATGCCCGACCGGCTCGAGGCGGCGATATCGCAAGGCGGCACGAACGTCTCGGGCGGTCAGCGGCAACGGCTCGCGATCGCGCGGGCGCTCGTGAAACGCGCCGGCATCTACGTCTTCGACGACTCGTTCTCCGCACTCGACACGGGCACGGATGCGCGGTTGCGCGCAGCCCTGGCGCGCGAGATGTCCGGTGCAACCATGATCGTGGTGGCCCAGCGCGTGTCGACGATCGTCGACGCCGATCAGATTGTCGTGATCGATGGTGGGGCTGTCGTCGGGCAGGGAACCCACGAGGAACTTCTTGCGAGCTCGAGCGAATACTCCGAGATCGTGGCCAGTCAGCTCTCGGACCAGGAGGCAGCATGAGCGAGCGGAACAAGCCAGAAGCGACAGAGGCTCCGCGCCAGGGCACGCCCGCGACTATGGCAGGGCCGCCGTCCACGCCCGTCGCTGCGGACGCGCGCCCGACCGCCCCGCTGCGTCCGCCGGGTCCGCGCCGGGGCGGGCACCCGGGCGGCGGTCCGTTCGGCGGCATGGGCATGCCCGTCGAGAAGTCGATGACGTTCGGCCCGTCGGCCAAGCGCTTGCTCGGCCGGCTCAGGCCCGAACGCGGGGGCCTGGTGGGCGTGGTGCTGCTCGGAGTGTCGAGCGTCGTGCTCGCGGTGCTCGGACCGAAGGTGCTCGGCCAGGCCACCAACCTGATCTTCGAGGGCTTCATCTCGTCGCAATTGCAGCCCGGGCTGACCAAGGAGCAAGTCATCGCGGGCCTCGAGCAAAGCGGTCAGGGCCAGTTGGCCGACATGCTCGGGCCGATGAACCTGAACCCGGGCCAGGGCATCGATTTCAGTGCGCTTTCGATGGTGCTCGGCATCGTGCTGCTGCTCTATGTGTTCTCTTCGGTGTTCATGTGGCTGCAGGGCTATGTGCTCAACGGGATCACGCAACGCACCGTGTACCGCTTGCGCGAAGATGTGGAACACAAGTTGCACCGCCTGCCGCTGAGCTACTTCGACCGGATGCCGCGCGGCGAGCTGCTGAGCCGGGTCACGAACGACATCGACAACATCCAGCAGACCCTGCAGCAGACGATGAGCCAGATGCTCACGGCTCTGCTGACCGTCGTCGGGGTTCTCGTGATGATGTTCGCGATCTCGCCATTGCTCGCGCTCGTGGCGCTCGTGACGATCCCGCTAACGCTTGTCGTGACGGCGATGATCGCGAAGCGATCGCAGAAGCTCTTCATCGCGCAGTGGACCCACACCGGTACCCTCAACGCCCAGATCGAGGAGGCGTACACGGGGCACGCGCTCGTCAAGGTCTTCGGCCGGCACCGCGAGGTTCGTGCGCGCTTCGCAGACAAGAACGAGGAGTTGTTCCAGGCCAGCTTCGGCGCCCAGTTCATCAGCGGCATCATCATGCCCGCGATGATGTTCGTCGGCAACCTGGTCTACGTGGCGATCGCAGTCGTGGGCGGCTTGTTCGTGGCAGGTGGCACGATGCTGCTGGGAGACGTGCAGGCCTTCATCCAGTATTCGCGGCAGTTCACCCAGCCGCTCAGCCAGCTCGGCTCGATGGCGAACCTGCTTCAGTCGGGCGTGGCGAGCGCGGAACGCGTGTTCGAGTTGCTCGACGCCGAC
>CAYRUW010000138.1:0-5178 GCA_964427465.1 uncultured Diaminobutyricimonas sp. | reverse complement strand
CGCCACATCTTCTTGAGGCCGAACTCCTCGACCCGGGCCTCGTCCGGCGTGATCGTCGCGCACTTGACGCCGACGCCGTGCTTCTGGATCGCGTGCGCCGCATCGATCGTGACCTGGTCGTCGGTCGCGTCGCGGTGCTCGATGCCCAGGTCGTAGTACTCGAGGTTCACGTCGAGGTACGGGTGAATGAGACTGTCTTTGATCTTCTGCCAGATGATGCGCGTCATCTCGTCGCCGTCCAACTCGACGACGGTGCCCGCGACCTTGATCTTCGCCACTGGATGCTTCCTCTCCGATAGACCGCGGTCAGTTTACCCGGCCCGCAAGATATCTTGATATCGAGATACCCTGTGCGGCCGGGGCTGCAGCGATTAGCCTGAAGAGGTGGGCGAGTTGAGAGTGGAAGAGCTGTCGGCCAAGACCATCGTCGCCGTCAACAGCCTGACGTTGCGACCCGGTCAGGAGCAGTTCGTCACGCCGGCCTCCTACGCGATCGCCGACGCCTACGTGAACCCGGCCACGACCTGGCCGCGCGTCGTGCTCGACGACGACCACGTGGTGGGATTCGTCAGGGGCAATTTCGACCCCGATGCCGAGCAGCCCGAGTTCCGCAGTTGCGTGTGGCGAGTGAACGTCGCCGCCGAGGCTCAAGGCAAAGGGGTCGGGCGTTTCGCCGTGCTCGCACTCGCTGACGAGGCGAGGTCGCGCGGGTTCGACCGGCTGACCGCGATCTGGGAGCCGGGCGACGAGGGTCCCGGAGCGTTCTTCGAGAGCCTGGGGTTCAAGATCGTCGGCGAGACCCAGTACGGCGAGCGCATCGGCGCCCTCGAACTCGCGCAGTCCGGCTCGGATTGAGGCCCGAGCACGCCCGGGAACACCGGATGCGTGAAGCCACCGAGAGCGCGCCGGCACAGGATTTCGTCTCGCGCGTAGTCGAAGTGGTCGAATCCATCCCGCCCGGCCGGGTGATGACCTACGGCGACGTGGCGAGCGCTATCGGCTCGCGCGCCGCACGGGCAGTGGGACGCACCATGTCGCACTACGGCCACGACCTGCCCTGGTGGCGGGTCGTCCACGCCGACGGGCGCCCGCCGGCCGCCAAGGCGATCCGGGCGCTCGAACGTCTGCGCAGCGAAGGCGCTCCCCTGCTGCGCACAGCCTCGGGCACCGAGCGCGTGGACCTGGCGGCGGCGCGCCACTCGCCGTGACAGAAGGCGGGACGAGGACTCAGTGGTAGAAGTGGCGCTCGCCGGTGAAATACATCGTCACGCCTGCGGCGGATGCGGCGGCGATCACGTCTTCGTCGCGGATTGAACCGCCAGGCTGCACGATCGCGCGCACACCCGCGGCGAAGAGGATCTCGGGTCCGTCGGGGAACGGGAAGAACGCGTCCGATGCGGCCACGCTGCCCCGCGCCCGCTCGCCCGCACGCTCGACCGCAAGCCGGCAGGAGTCCACGCGGTTCACCTGACCCATGCCGACGCCGACCGAAGCCGTGCCGGCCGCGAGCAGGATCGCATTGGACTTGACCGCGCGGCACGCGCGCCAGGCGAACTCCAGTTCGGCGAGCGTGGCCGCATCCGCGCGCTCGCCTGAGACGAGCTTCCAGTCGGCCGCCGGCGCGAAGTGCGCATCGAGCGACTGCACGAGCGCGCCACCCGAGATCTGCTTCAACTCGAATCCGGAGCGCCGGTAGCGGTCGGGCAAACGCAGCAACCGGAGGTTCTTCTTCGCGCGCAGCACTTCCAGCGCCTCCGCGTCGAAGTCCGGTGCGACGAGAACTTCGGTGAAGACCGGCGCGACCTGCTCGGCGAGCTTCGCGGTCACCGGACGGTTCACCGCGATCACCCCGCCGTAGGCCGAGACGGGATCGCACTCGTGGGCCAGCCGGTGCGCCTGGGCGATATCGTCGGCGGTCGCGATGCCACACGGATTCGCATGCTTGACGATCGCAACGGCCGGCGAATCGAAGTCATAGGCGGCCCGAAGCGCGGCATCCGCGTCGACATAGTTGTTGTACGACATCTCTTTGCCCTGAAGCTGCTCGGCCTGGGCGATGCCGCGTCCCTCGTGCTCCAGGTACAGCGCCGCTTGCTGGTGGGAGTTCTCGCCGTAGCGCAGCGTGTGCTTCAACTCCAGGTCGACGACATGGTGCGGGGCGAAGCCCGTCATGCCGCTGCTCTCCGCCCCGGAAGCAGCCTCCGGAGTCTGAGCTTGCTGCGCGAACCAGCCGGCCACACCGGCGTCGTAGGCGGCGGTGTGCGCGAACGCCGCCGCGGCGAGCCGGCGTCGCTGGGCGAGCGTCGTGCCGCCCAGGGTGAGCGACTTGACGATCTGCTGGTAGCTCGACGGCGAAACCGAGATGGCCACGTTCGCGAAGTTCTTGGCCGCCGCTCGTACCATCGCGGGCCCGCCGATGTCGACCTGCTCGACGACCTCGTCGCCGACCGCTCCCGCGGCCACCGTCTCGGCGAACGGATACAGGTTCACCACGACGAGCTCGAACGGACGGATGCCCAGCTCAGCCAGCTGCGATTCGTGCGACTCGAGCCGCAAGTCGGCGAGCAGGCCCGCGTGCACGGCGGGATGCAAAGTCTTCACGCGACCGTCTAGGGATTCGGGGAAGCCGGTCAGATCGCTAACTTGCGTGACCGGATGACCGGCGTTCGCGATCGTCTTCGCAGTCGACCCGGTGGAGACGATCTCCACGCCCGCCGCGGCGAGCGCGCCCGCGAGCTCGAGCAGCCCGGTCTTGTCGCTCACCGAGATGAGCGCCCGCCGGATCGGGATCGCATCCCGCTCGCGGTAGAGGCTCGGGTCGATCTGGGGTCCGCTCATATCCTCGCCAGCTCCTTCAAATTCACTCGCCCCTCCGCTATGCCGAGCACTGTGTCGATCAGCAACCGGCGCTCGACGGTCTTGATCCTCTCGTGCAGGCTGTGCTCGGTGTCGCCGGGTAGCACCGGCACCCGCTGCTGGTCGATCACCGGCCCCGTGTCGACCCCGTCGTCGACGACAATCACGCTCGCGCCGGTCTCGCTCGCGCCCGCGGCGATCGCGTCTCGAACCGCGTGGGCCCCGGGGAACTCCGGCAAGAACGCCGGATGCGTGTTGATCAGGTTGGGCGAGAGCGCAGCGACCACGCGCGGCGGCAGCAAGCGCATGAAACCGCTCAGCACAACGAGATCGGGCTGCCACGCTGCGACCTGCTCGAGCAGCGCGTCGCCCCAGTCATCGCGACTGCCGAAACCCCCCGGCACGACCGAGAAGGTCGGAACGTTGTGCCGCTCGGCGTGCGCGAAACCATCCGCGGGCCGGTCGGCGCCCACAGCGACGACCCGCGCCGGGAAACCAGCGTCGCATGTTTCGAGCAGGGCGTTGAGATTCGACCCGCCGCCGGAGATGAGCACGACGAGACGCAGCACCCGCCCAGCTTAGGGCACGCGGCGCGGCCGCCGGCCGCCACGCGCCCCGGCCTCGGTGCCGCCTTCGGGCCAGGCCTCCCGTCGCGAACGGCCGGGCCGGACGGCGAGGGTGAGCAGCCCCAGCACCGCCGACGCGCCGACCTCGATCGCCGCGAACAATCCGACTTGCCAAGGGTCGGGCCCGACCACCGCCAGCCGGCCGGGTCCGGCCGCTCCGGCGGAAGCCCACGCCAGTCCGCCGAGCACGAGCCCCGCGGTCGCCCCCATCCCGGCCCCGACGGCCAGTCGCGCAAGCCAATCCGCGGGCGCTCGAGTGCCGAACACCGCCCCGGCAAGGAAACCGGCGATCACGGGCACGACGAGCCCCGCGAAGCCGAACGACGAGTCGCCGGCCGGCAGGGCGCCGAGCACTGGCAGGGTCGGCATCGGCCCGAGCGCGGTCGCGAGCGGGCTGACGGCGGATCCGGCCCCGACCGCGAAACCAGGCCCGACCAGCCAGCATGCGGCCCACACCACGAGGTTGGGCAGCAGGGCCAGTTGCGCGAGAGTGAGCACGCTACCGCCGAGCGCGTCGGCATGCAGCCCCTCGTAGAGAGTGATGATCTGCGCGTAGCTCGAGACGATCCTGATCGTCGTGAGCACCGACGCCGCGAAGATCACGATCGCCGCCGCTGCGGCGCCGCCTCTGAGCGCCGTCGACATCCGCCGCCGTGGCGTTTCGAAGGGTTCAGGCGGCTCGTCCACTTGGCCGGATCGCGACCGCGTGCCGGCGAAACCGAACCAGCATCCGGCGCCGAAGATCGCGGCAGGCAGCAGAGCTGCTTGCCAGATCGAGGGCATGGCAGCGGGATGCGCCGCGGACGACGCGAGCGCCCAGCCGGCGGCCGCGAAAGTCACCAGGCCCGCGGTCATCCCGGTCGCCGCGTGTGCGGTGTGCGCGATCCGGCGTCCGGCACCCCTGCCGAGCAGGATCGTGAGCAGCGCGAAGCCGAGCAGTGCGATCGTTACCGGGATGGGCGCGGTCGCGCCCTCCACGCCGACCACGGCCGCGCTTGCATCGTCGAGCGTGAACACCACGTCCACACCGTGTCCGATCAGCCAGACGTCGACCGCGGCGCGCCAGAACACCCACCAGTCGAGCGCGAAGCCGTAGTGCAGCGCCCACATGGCAGACAGCGCGACGAGGGGCACCCCGACGCCGACCGCGACGACGAGTGCGGCGTTGAGCGCAGAGAGCAGCGCGATCGCGGGCCGGTTCATCGTGCACGACGATACCCGCGAGTCCGCCGAATGCCGGATGCCCCGCGTTGGGCCACCGAATCCGCCTCACCGGATCGCGCCGAGGGGCGCCGGCCGGCCCACAACCGGGGCTCTTGCCCGGTCGGGCCGGTCGAGCCGCGGCGAGCTACAGGTTGCGGAAGATCTCCTGCATGAGTTCGGCTGTTCCGCTCGGGGTCTTGCCCACTTTGACGCCCGCTGCCTCGAGCGCCTCCTTCTTGGCCTGCGCGGTTCCCGAGGAACCGGAGACGATCGCGCCCGCGTGGCCCATCGTCTTGCCTTCGGGCGCGGTGAAGCCGGCCACGTAGGCGGCGACGGGCTTGGTCACGTTCGCCTTGATGAACTCGGCGGCGCGCTCCTCGGCGTCGCCGCCGATCTCGCCGATCATGACGATGCCCTTGGTCTCCGGATCCTCTTCGAACATCTGGAGGAGCTCGATGAATCCCGTGCCGTTGATCGGGTCGCCGCCGATGCC